>JAVEEH010000005.1 GCA_030840545.1 Frankiaceae bacterium
GTGTTACTCACCCGTTCGCCGCTAGGACACCTCCCCGAAGGGAGGGCCTCGCTCGACTTGCATGTGTTAAGCACGCCGCCAGCGTTCGTCCTGAGCCAGGATCAAACTCTCCATAGATGTCTATAGACGCAGGTCCGCTCCGAGGAGCGAAGCCCGTTCGTCGACACAGAAGAGCACGGTCCCTGGCGGGACCGTGTCGAGCCTGGCAATGAGCTAGACGTTCGTAGCTGTCTAATCATCGCCAATAAATCCGCTTCGAGGCACGCGAACGCCCCCCGAGGCGGGGTTTTGGCACTGACTTTTGGCACGCTGTTGAGTTCTCAAGGAACGGACGCGCACCAGTCGAGGTCTTCCGACCCCTCGTGGGGCAACCTATCCACGCTATGTCCGCGGCGGCTCCGCTGTCAAAGCGGTTGCCTGCGGCTTCCCACGCGTGCGCAGCCGCCAGCGGCGGCTCCACCTGCGAGGAAGTCCCCGGCCCGTCCGCTCGCGCGTCCGGCTCCCGTGGGCCTCACGAGACTAGGAATCCCGCGCACCGGCGTCAAGTCCGCCGCGGTCAGGCTGGCTTGAGCTCAACCCCCGCGAGGCTGCGCTTGCCCTTGCGCAGCACCAGCCAGCGGCCGTGCAGCAGGTCCTCAGCCGTCGGCGCAGCGTCCGGGTCCGCGACCCGGACGTTGTTGACGTAGGCGCCGCCCTCCGCGACGGTGCGCCGGGCCGCCGACTTGCTGGCCGCGAGGCCGGTGAGCGCCAGCAGATCGACAACCGAGGGCAGCGGCGCCGAGACGGTCGCGTGCGGCGTCTCGGCCAGCGCTGCGGCGAGGGTCGCCGGGTCGAGATCCGCCAGGTCGCCCTGGCCGAACAAGGCCCGGCTGGCCGCGATCACGCGCTCGGTCTCGGCCGCGCCGTGAACGAGCGAGGTGATCTCCTCGGCAAGCCGCCGCTGCGCCTCCCGGGCAGCCGGGCGCTCGACGGCCGCCGCCTCGAGCACCTCGATCTCCTCCCTGGCCAGGAAGGTGAAACAGCGCAGGTAGCGACCGACGTCCCGGTCGTCGACGTTGATCCAGTACTGGAAGAACGCGTACGGCGACGTGAGCTCGGGGTCGAGCCAGAGGCTGCCACCGCCCGTCGACTTGCCGAACTTCTCGCCGGTCACCGAGGTCACCAGAGGCCAGCTGAGCGCATGCACTGATGCAGCCTCCACCCGCCGGATCAGGTCGACGCCGGCGGTGAGATTGCCCCACTGGTCGCTCCCACCGACCTGCAACCGGCAGCCGTGCCGACGGAACAGTTCGAGGTAGTCCAAGGACTGCAGCAGCATGTAGCTGAACTCGGTGTAACTGATCCCCCCGCTCTCCAGCCGGTTGCGGATCGTCTCCTTCGCCAGCATCACGTTGACCGGAAAGTGCTTGCCGATGTCCCTGAGAAAGTCGATCACCGACAGTCCGGCGGTCCACTCGATGTTGTTGACCAGCAGGCCGCGACCGTCCGAGAGGTCGACGAACCGCGCGAGCTGCTCTCCGATGCGCTCGACGTTGTGGGTGACCTCGGCCTCGCTCAGCAGGTTGCGCTCACTCGAGCGCCCACCTGGGTCGCCGATGAACCCGGTCGCTCCCCCGGCGAGCCCGATCGGGCGGTGCCCCGCCTGCTGGAACCAGCGCAGCACGATCAGTCCGACGAGGTTGCCCACGTGCAGACTGGGCGCGGTCGGGTCACAGCCGTAATAGAGGGTCACCCGATCGCCGGTCAGCTCTCGGCGTAGGGCGTCGAGGTCGGTGCTGTGCGCTATCAGGCCGCGCCAGGACAGCTCGTCGAGGATGTCGGATGCCACGGGCGCATCCTCCCGTACGACGCTAGGACTTTTCGGTTGCGTCGCGTTCGGTCGTGCGCGCCGTGTGCGGTCGGTAGGCCGACACGGTGGGATCGGCGTGGATCCAGGCGCGCCACGGCAGCTCCGCCGCCGCCCGGATTCCGACCCGCGGTCCCCAGCGCACGTCGGCGTCGCCGGCCGGTTCTCCGCTGCGGACCTGCAGCCGTGACGCGCGGCCGCTGACGTCGACACCGTCGCAGCTGCGGTCGACCCCGAGGGCGAGGGTCAGCCGGGCCGGGCCGCGAGCAAGGTCCCGGTCGGGGGCCTTCGGCCGGCGGGCCCGCGCCTCGTCGAGACCAACGACCACCTCGCCGGCCCGCAGCAGCACCGCGGAAGCATGCCCGGCCGGCCCGGTGACGAGGTTCATGCAGAAGTGCATGCCGTAGGTGAAATAGACGTAGGCGTGACCGGCCCGGCCGAACATCACCGCGTTGCGGGCGGTCTGCCCGCGGAACGCATGCGAGGCCGGGTCGTGCGCGCCGGCGTAGGCCTCGACCTCGGTCAGCCGGATCGCGACGGGACCGTGCACAACGACAGCACCCAGCAGGTTGCGGGCGACCTCGAGAACCGGCCGGTCGTAGAACGACCGCGGCAGCACCCGGCCGAACGAGCCGGCCGACGCCGTCAGCTGTCCGTCGCCCATGCCGCGTGCGTGTGCACCCGTTCACGAACGGAGTCCAGCTGCTCGCGCACCCGTTTCGGCGACGTGCCACCGGGTGCGCCGCGCGACGACAGCGCGCCGTCGACCGACAGCACGTCGCGGACGTCCGGTGTCAGGTGTTCGCTGACAGCGGCAAGATCGGCGTCGGACACGTCGCCGAGGTCACACTCGTGGACGGTGCACCAGACGACGAGATGTCCCACCGCCTCGTGCGCGTCCCGGAACGGCACCCCTTTGCGCACCAGGTGCTCGGCGACGTCAGTCGCCAACGCGAAGCCGTCCGCCGCGGTCTCGGTGAGCCGCTGGGCGTTGACCTGCATCGTCGAGACCATGCCTGCCACCGCGGGCAGCACGAGCAGCAGCGTGTCGACAGCGTCGAACACCGGCTCCTTGTCCTCTTGCAGGTCACGGTCGTAGGCGAGCGGTAGACCCTTCAGGACGACGAGCATCGTCATCAGATCGCCGATGAGCCGGCCGGCTTTCCCCCGAGCAAGCTCGGCGACGTCCGGGTTCTTCTTCTGCGGCATGATCGACGACCCGGTGCTGTACGCGTCGTCGAGCTCGACCCAGCGGAACTCGCGCGTCGTCCAGAGCACGATCTCCTCGCCCAGCCGGGACAGGTGCACCCCGATCATCGCCGCGCAGAACAAGAACTCGGCAACGAAGTCTCGGTCGCTCACCGCGTCGATGGAGTTGGCTGCGGCGCCGGAGAAGCCGAGCTCGGTGGCCACGGCGTCAGGGTCGAGCGGCAACGACGAGCCGGCGAGTGCGCCCGCGCCCAGCGGTGACACCGCGGCGCGCCTGTCCCAGTCACGCAACCGGGCGATGTCGCGAACAAAGGGGTGGACGTGCGCCAACAGGTGGTGTGCAAACAGCACCGGTTGGGCGTGCTGCATGTGGGTCATCCCGGGCGCCGGGACGTCGATGTTGCGCTCGGCCTGTTCGATCAGCGCTGTCTCGAGCTCTGCCACGCGCCCGGCGATCTGTCGCACGTGGTCGCGCAGATAGAGCCGCAGGTCGGTCGCGACCTGGTCGTTGCGGCTGCGACCGGCCCGCAGCTTTCCGCCGAGGACGCCGACGCGTTCGAGCAGCCCGCGTTCGAGCGCCGTGTGCACGTCCTCGTCCTCGGGCGTGGGCCGGAACGCGCCGTGTCGAGCATCGTGGTCGAGCTCGTCGAGGGCGACGACGATGCGTTGCAGCTCTGCGTCGGTGAGCAGCCCGGCGCGGTGCAGCACGCGGGCGTGGGCCCGCGAGGCCAGCAGGTCATAGGGGGCGAGCCGCCAGTCGAACTGCACGCTCATCGACAGCCGAGACAACGCGTCGGCCGGCCCACCGGAGAACCGGGCTCCCCACAGTCGCGTCGGGGGCGACACATCCGTCACTCGGCCGGCCCCCGCTGGGTCCGGTCATCGCGCTGTGTGCCCAGGCGCTGGTCACGCTGTGCGGCGATCCGCGTCGGCAAGCCCCATAGTTCCACGAAACCCTTGGCCAGACTCTGATCGAACGCATCGTCGGCGTCGTACGTCGCGAGGTTGTAGTCGTACAACGACGCCGCGCTCCGCCGGCCGGTGACGACGGCGCGGCCTCCGTGCAACGTCATACGAACGTCGCCGGTCACGTTGCGGGACGCTTCGTCGACGAACTCGTCGAGAGCGCGCTTCAACGGCGAGAACCACAGCCCGTCGTAGACGAGCTCTGCCCACCGTTGCTCGACGCCGCGCTTGAAACGCGCCAGCTCCCGTTCGACGGTGAGGTCCTCCAGATGCCGATGGGCTTCGATGAGCGCAACGGCACCGGGGCACTCGTAGACCTCGCGGCTCTTGATGCCGACGAGACGGTCCTCGACCATGTCGAGCCGCCCGATCCCCTGTGCCCCGGCGCGGTTGTTGAGCTCCTGCACGGCCTCGAGCATCGTCACGGGCCGGTCGTCGATCGTCGTCGGAACTCCATCGGTGAAACCGATCAGAACCTCGTCCGCGTCCCGCGGCCGGCTCGGGTCCTGCGTGTAGGAGTAGACGTCTTCGATCGGTGCGTTCCACACGTCTTCGAGGAAGCCGGTCTCGACCGCGCGGCCCCACAGGTTCTGGTCGATGGAGTAGGGCGACTTCTTGGTGACGTCGATCGGGAGGCCCTTCTCCTCCGCGAATGCGATCGCCTTGTCGCGCGTCATTCCCGAGTCACGGACCGGCGCGAGGACCGCGAGCTCGGGCGCCAGCGCCGCGATGCCGACTTCGAACCGGACCTGGTCGTTGCCCTTACCGGTGCAGCCGTGCGCGACGGTGGTGGCGCCGTGATAGCGCGCGGCGTCGACGAGATGCCGGACGATGATCGGGCGCGACAGCGCGGACACGAGCGGATACCGGTCCATGTAGAGCGCGTTGGCCTTGAGCGCGGGCAGGCAGTAGTTCTCGGCGTAGTCGGCTCGTGCGTCGACGACAACCGCCTCGACGGCCCCGCAGTCCAGAGCGCGCTGACGGATCACGTCGAGGTCCTCACCGCCTTGCCCGACATCGGCTGCGACGGCGACCACCTCGGCGTCGGCCTCTTCGGCGATCCAGCCGATGGCCACCGAGGTGTCGAGTCCGCCGGAGTAGGCGAGGACGACGCGTTGGGTCATGCGAGCAAGGCTCCATTCCTGTCTGTCGGCCACTGACTTGTCGGGGAGGTCACGCGCCCGCCATCCGGCGCAGGCGGTCGACGAAGGCGGCGCCGCCCCGCGGGTCGCGGGTCACGACGAGCACCGTGTCGTCGCCGGCAACAGTGCCGAGCACGTCGGCCAGCTCGGCCCGGTCGATCGCCGAGGCGAGCAGGTGCGCGCCACCCGGAGGAGTGCGGGCGACGACGAGGTTGGCGCTCGCTTCGACCGATACGAGCAGCTCGGCGGCGAGCCGGGAGATGCGACCGTCGGCTGCGTCCGACAGCGCCCGCAGGACAGGTCCCGGCGCTGAGCCCGGCACGGCGTAGACCGTCCCGAGTCCGGTGCGGCGCACCTTGACCGCGCCGATCTCCTCCAGGTCGCGTGACAACGTCGCTTGCGTGACGGCGACGCCTTCGTTCGCGAGCAGCCGACCGAGCTCCGTCTGCGAGTGCACGGGTGCGGACGTCAGCAGGGTCGCGATGCGGGCCTGGCGCCCGGCCTTTGTGAGGGCGGTGTGTTGCGCCACGGTCACGAGGCCTCCAACAGGAACGCGAGGAGCGCCTTCTGCGCGTGCAGCCGGTTCTCCGCCTGGTCGAACACCACGCTGTGCGTGCCGTCGATGACGGACGCCGCAATCTCTTCCCCTCGGTGCGCAGGCAGGCAGTGCATGACGATGACATCGTCGGCGGCTGCCTCGACTGCACGCTCGTCCAGTGCGTAGGGCTGGAACACGAGCAGTCGTCCGGCTGCCTCGGTCTCTTGACCCATCGACGCCCACACATCCGTGTAGAGGACATCAGCACCGTGCGCGGCCTGCAACGCGTCGCTGGTGACCGTTGCGCTGCCGCCGGTCTGCGCACCGATCGCGTTGGCCCGGCGGACGACCTGGTCGATGGGTGCGAACCCGGGCGGGGATGCCACCCGGACGTGCATGCCGGCCAAGGTCCCGGCCAGCAGCAAGGAGTGCGCCATGTTGTTGCCGTCACCGAGATAGGCCATCGTCAGCCCGGCCAGCCCGCCCTTCTTCTCCCGGATCGTCTGCAGGTCGGCGAGCGCCTGACACGGATGCGCATAGTCGGTCAGAGCGTTGACGACGGGCACCGACGCATGTTCGGCCAGCGCTTCGATGCGATCCTGGCCGAACGTGCGGATCACGATGGCGGAGACATACCGGGACAGCACCTGCGCGGTGTCCTCGATCGTCTCGCCGCGACCGAGCTGTGTGCTCCGCGCGTCGATGACGATGGGATGCCCGCCGAGCTCGGCGATTCCGGCGTCAAAAGACAGTCGTGTCCGTGTTGACGGCTTCTCGAAGATGACTGCGACGGATTTGGGGCCGGCCAGCGGCCGGGCGCTGAACCGGTCCTTCTTCATGCGGTCGGCCTCGTCGAGGATGGCCTCCTGCTCGGCGCTCGAGATGTCGTCGTCGACGAGGAAATGCCGGATCACTGTGCGCCGCCAGGTCCGCCGGTGACTTCTGCGACCCGCGCCAGCAGCTCGGCGACGCCGAACGGCTTGGCGAAGACGGAGTCCTCGCCGAGCACGTCCTGCAGACCTGGCACGGCGTCGATCTTGCCCGTGACGACGATGACCGGCACGTCGGCCAACGCCGGGTCACCGCGCAGCTCCTCCAGCACCCGGATGCCGCCGAGGTCGGGCATCATCAGGTCGAGCAGGATCAGCTCCGGCCGGCGGCTGCTGGCCTTCACCAGACCGGCGAGACCGTCCGACGCCACCGCGACGTCGTAGCCCTCGGCGGCCAGCAGCGTCTGCAGGAGACCGCGCACACTGGGGTCATCCTCCACGACAAGAACGTGCGGCGTGCTCATCGAGCAGGTCCCCTCCCGGCCGGCGCCTGTGGCAGGCTCGTGCCGCCGACACTAACGGCGGTGGCGGCTGAGTCCAGGATCGCCGGTAGCGCGGCGGTGAACGACTTGGCGTCCGGCTCGGTCAGCACCAGCGGCGGCGCCAGCCGCACCGCGTCCGGAGCCGCAGCATTGACAAGGAATCCGGCGTCTCGCGCGGCTGCCTCGACTGCCGGTGCCGCGTCGCTGCCGACGACAACGGCGAGCCAGAGTCCGCGGCCGCGGACGGATCGCAGCAGCGAATGCTCGACTGCCGCGAGGTCAGCGGCCCACCGGCTGCCGAGCTCGGAGACGTGGTCGAGAAGCCCGTCGCGCTCGATGGTGTCGAGCACCGCCAGCGCAGCCGCGCACGACACGGGGTTGCCGCCGAAGGTCGAGCCGTGATCGCCCTTCTGCAACGCCTCGGCCGCGCGGCCGCCGGCCAGGCAGGCCCCCACCGGGAGTCCGCCACCGAGACCCTTGGCGACGGTGACGACATCGGGGACCACGCCATCGTGCTGGTGCGCGAACCAGGCGCCGGTGCGCCCGATGCCCCCCTGCACCTCGTCGAGCACCAGCAGGGCACCCGTCTCGTCGCAGACGGACCGGGCGGCGGCCAGATAACCCGGTGGAGCGGGCACGACGCCGGCCTCGCCGAGAGTCGGCTCGAGGACCACCGCACAGGTGCGGTCGTCGACAGCGGCCCGCAACGCGTCGGCGTCGCCGTAGGGCACGAATGTCACGTCGAGTCCGAACGGCGCGAACGGCTCGCGTGCGGCGGCCTTGCCGGTGAGCGCGAGCGCTCCGAGCGTCCGGCCGTGGAACGACCGCTCGGCCGCGACGAACTTCGGCCGGCCCGGGTTCGACCGTTTCGCAATCTTGATGGCGGCCTCGTTGGCCGTGGCCCCGTCGTTGCAGAGGAAGGCGCGGCCACCGGGCATCTCCACCAGCCGGACGAGCCGCTCAGCCAGCTCGACGGCGCGTTCATTGATGTAGAGGTTCGAAGTGTGAGCGATGCGCCCCAGCTGCTCCGTGACGGCGGTGATGACCGCCGGGTGCGCATGACCGAGCGCCGACACCGCGATGCCGGCGAGCAGGTCCAGGTAGCTCTTCCCGTCCGCGTCCCACACCCGGCACCCTTCGCCGCGGGTCAACGCGATCGTCGGAGTGCCGTAGTTGCGCATCATGACGGCGTCCCAGCGCTGACGCCACGACTCGGTGCTCATGCCGGCACGACCATCGTGCCGACGCCGGAGTCGGTGAAGACCTCCAGCAGCAGCGCATGCGCGACGCGACCGTCGAGGACGTGTGCGGTGCGTACGCCGCCTCGGACGGCGCGCAGGCAGGCCTCCATCTTGGGCACCATGCCTTCCGTCAAGGTGGGGAGCAACGCCTCGAGCTGGTCGTCGGTGAGCAGGCTCACCACCTCGGCCTCGTCCGTCGGCGTATCCGGAGACCACTCGGCGTAGAGCCCTTCGACATCGGTCAGCACGACCAGCTTTTCCGCCCCAAGCCCGACCGCGAGGGCTGCCGCAGCGGTGTCCGCGTTGACGTTGAGAACGCCGCCTTCGTCATCGCCCGACACGCTCGACACGACCGGGATGCGTCCGTCGGCGAGCAGTCCTTCGACGACGCCCGCATCGACGTCGACGACATCGCCGACCCGGCCGAGGTCGACTTCCTCGCCGTCGACGACAACGACTCGCTGCCTGGCGGTGAACAGCCGCGCATCCTCGCCGGAGATGCCGACCGCGAACGGGCCATGCTGGTTGAGCAGGCCCACGATCTCGCGCTGCACCTGACCGACGAGAACCATCCGCACGACGTCCATGGTTTCGGGTGTCGTGACCCGCAGGCCACCGGCGAAGACCTGCTCGATGCCGAGCCGGTCGAGATGCGCGTTGATCTGCGGACCGCCACCGTGCACCACGACGACGCGAATGCCGGCGTAACGCAGGAAGACCACGTCCTCTGCGAACGACTCCCGGAGCGCGTCATCGGCCATAGCGTGGCCGCCGTACTTCACGACAATCGTCCGGCCGTGGAACCGCTCCAGCCACGGCAGCGCCTCGACGAGTGCCACCGCCTTCGCATGTGCCTCTGCGGTGCGCGTCACGTGGAGTAGGCCGAGTTCTCGTGCACGTAGGCGGCGGTCAGGTCGGTCGTCAACAGCTGCGCGTTGGCGACACCCGCGTGCAGGTCGACTGTGATGACTACCCTGCGCCCGGCCAGGTCGACGAGTGACCGCTCTGCCCCGATGGCTCCCGCGCGACACACCCAGACGCCGTTGAATGCCACGTCGATGGCATCCGGCTCGAACGCCGCAGACGTCGTACCGGCTGCGGCGAGTACGCGCCCCCAGTTGGGATCTTCGCCGTGGATCGCGCACTTCAGCAGGTTGCTGCGCGCGACGGCACGAGCAACCTCGACCGCGTCGTCCTCGTCGGCGGCATTGACCACCTCGATGACGATGTCCTTGGATGCACCCTCCGCATCGGCCACGAGCTGCGCAGCGAGGTCCCGGCAGACGATCGTCACGAGTGCGGCCAGCTCCGACTCGGTCGGACGGAGCTGAGAGGCGCCGCTCGCCAGGAGCAGCACCGTGTCGTTGGTCGACATGCACCCGTCCGTGTCGACCCGGTCGAACGTGGTCCGCGTGGCCGCGCGCAGCACGCGATCGAGCGTCTCGGCATCGGCGACCGCGTCGGTGGTGAGAACGCAGAGCATCGTCGCGAGGCCAGGCGCGAGCATCGCCGCTCCCTTGGCCATCCCGCCGACCGTGACGCCGTGATCGTTCGCGACCGACTGTTTGGCCCGGGTGTCGGTCGTGCGGATCGCCTCGGCCGCGTCGTCGCCACCAGCGGCGGACAGCGCGGCGACCGCCTTGTCGACGCCACTGAGCAGCCGGTCCATCAGCAGTCGTTCGCCGATGAGTCCGGTGGAGCAGACAGCAACCTCGCCCGCACCACACGCCAGCCCAGCCGCGACGTGCTCGGCCGTGCGGTGCGTGTCCGCGAACCCGTCCGGTCCGGTGCACGCGTTGGCCCCGCCCGAGTTCAGCACGACAGCGCGCAGCGCGCCGCCCAGCAGGACCTGCTCCGTCCAGAGGACCGGCGCGGCCTTGATGCGGTTGCCGGTCACGACGCCGGCCGCGTCGAGCCCCGGACCGTCGTTCACCACGAGAGCCAGGTCGGGTGACCCGCTCGCTTTGAGCCCGGCAGTGACGCCGGCGGCCCGGAAGCCACGAGCCGCGGTCACGCTCATGAGGTGGACCTCACGGCGCCATCCCGTCGACCGCCAGGCCGGTGGTCTCCGGCAGGCCGAGCGCAAGGTTGGCGTTCTGCACGGCCTGACCCGCCGCTCCCTTGCCGAGGTTGTCGATCGCTGCGACGACCACCGCCCGACCGGCGGCGGCGTCCGCGACAACCTGCAGCTGACACGTGTTGGAGCCGAGTGTGGACGCGGTGTGCGGCCACTGATCCTCCGGCAGTACGGCGACGAAGGCCTCGCCGTCGTACGCCGCCTGCAGGACCTCGCGCAACGTGCCTGTAGTCGCGCCGGCGGCAAGTCGGGCTGTGCAGGTGGCGAGTATGCCTCGCGGCATGGGTGCCAGCACCGGCGTGAACGACAGCGACACGTCGGTGCCGGCGCAGCCGGCCAGCGCCTGCCGGATCTCGGGTAGGTGCTGATGCGTGCCGCCGACCCGGTAGGCGGCGAGGTCTCCCATCACCTCGCTGCCCTGCAGATGCGGCCGGGCGGCCCGGCCCGCGCCGCTCGTGCCGCTGGCTGCCACAACGACGATGTCGGCCGGTTCGACCACGCCGGCGGCGAGCAGCGGTGCCAGGGCCAGCGTCACCGCGGTCGGGTAGCAACCGGGGTTGGCGATGCGCTGCGCACCGCGGAGCCGGTCGCGCGCACCAGGAAGTTCGGGCAGCCCGTAGGGCCACGTCCCGGCGTGAGCCCCGCCGTAGAACGTGGTCCACTCGTCGGCATCCGCCAAGCGGAAGTCTGCACCCAGGTCGATCACGACGGCGCGGTCGGGCAACCGCTCGACCATCGCCGCGGACTCGCCGTGCGGCAACGCGAGGAAGACCACATCGGCGGTGCCGAAGGCGGGGTCGTCGGCTTCGAGCAGAGGTCGCTCGGCGAGCGACACCAGCTGCGGATGCAGCTGACCGAGCAGCCGGCCGGCGTTGCCACCGGCACCGAGCGGGCCCACCTCGAGGTCAGGATGGGCAGCGATGATCCGGAGCAGCTCGCCGCCGGCGTAGCCGCTCGCGCCGATGACGGCGGCATTGATGCCCATGGCGCATGACTATACAGGTAGATGGGTAGTCATGCGACGGCGGCCGCCGGGCCGGGACCGATCAGGTCCGCAGCACCGCGCCGCAGCGGCTGGCGGCCGCAGCCACCGCGCTGTCCCGGATGGCGATGGCCTCGTCCGCGGTCAACGTCCGGTCGGGAGCGCGCAGCCGCAGGTTGTAGGCCAACGACCGGTGCCCGGAGGGGACCGGGTCGCCCGTGTAGAGGTCGAACAGGCGCAGGCTTTCGAGCAACGGGCCGGCGCCGTCCCGCAACGCCGTCTCGACGGTGGCCGCCGGCACCTCGATGGGCACCACGAGTGCGACGTCGAGCGTGGCCGGCGGATAGGCGGAGACGATGGGAGCCGGCACGATCTCGGGCGCGGCGGCCAGCAGCGGCGCCAGCTCGAGCTCCATCGCGCAGCTACGCGCCGGGAGGTCGAACGCCTCGACCACCCGTGGATGCAGCTCTCCCGCGTGACCGACGATCGTGCCCGCGACGGACAGCCGAGCGCACCGACCTGGATGCCACGGTGACTGCTCTGCCGCGGCAACCTCGAGCGCCACGCCCAAGGCGCCGGCTGACGTGCGGGCCGCCTCGACCGCGTCCGCCCAGCCCGCCAGCCGGCCGGGGCCCCACCACCCCGGTCGTTCCCAGTGACCGGCCAGGGCGACCGCCACGTGCAGTGGCTGGGCCGGAAGCGCCGCCTCCATCGCGGCGAGGACGCCGTCGGCTGGGCGGCGGCCCGCGGGCGGATGCGGCATGACGGCCCCTGGTGGTGCGGCGCGGAACACCGAGCCTGTTTCGAACAGAGCCGTGTCGGCGAACCCGCGCCCCACATTGCGACCGAGCGCCACCAGCAGACCCGGCAACAGCGTCGACCGGAGGAAGGGCTCCTCGGCCGACACCGGGTTGGCGAGCCGGACGGACGGGCGGCGGGGGTCGGCCGGGTCGAGCATCAGCGCCTCGGCCGTCGACCCGGCGACGAACGGGTAGGCGAGCACCTCGACGAACCCGGCCGCGCTGAGCGCGCGTCCGACCTGGCGCCGCTGCCGTTGCTGCCTGGTCAGACCGCGTCCGGCCGGAGCGGCCGGGACAGTGGACGGAAGCCGCGCATAGCCCTCGAGCCGCACGACTTCCTCGACCAGGTCGACCGGCACCCGCAGGTCGGGGCGCCATGACGGCGGTGTCACCTGCAAGGGGTCGCCGGGCTCGCTGTCGACGGCACAACCGACGTCGTGCAGCCGCGCGCGCACCGTTGCCTCGGCATAAGGCACGCCGGCGAGCCGGCCGGGCAATGAAGGGTCGAGGGTGATGACGGGCCGCGGCCGCCGCAGATCGACATCGGTGATTGCGGCCGCGACCGTGGCGCGGCCGAGCTGTTCGAGCAACCGGCCGGCCGCAGCGGCCGCAGCCGGCTGGAGCGCGTCGTCGACGCCGCGTTCGAAACGACGCGAGGCCTCGGAGCCGAGCCGGTGACGCCGGGCGGTGTAGGCGATCGACACCGGGTCGAAGTGTGCGGATTCCAGCACGACATCGGTCGTTGCCGCGCCGATCTCCGTCGCCGCACCGCCCATGACCCCGGCCAGGGCGATCGGTCCGGAGTCGTCGCAGATCAACAGGTCAGTCGGGTCGAGTGCCCGGTCGACGTCGTCGAGGGTGCGCAGGTGCTCTCCCGCGACAGCGCGTCGTACGACGATCGGGCCGGTCAGCTTGGCACGGTCGAAAGCGTGCAACGGCTGCCCGAGCTCGAGCATCACGTGGTTGGTGACGTCGACAGCCAGTGAGATCGGCCGCATGCCGGCGAGGGTCAGTCGACGCTGCAACCACCGCGGGCTCGACGCATCCGGGTCGAGGTCCGTGACGAGACGTGCGACGTATCGATCGCAGCCGTCGCGGTCGTCGATGCGCACGTCGTAGGCCGCGGCGGTCGCATCGCCTGCCGGGCCGCCGGCGCGATCACCAAGATCGGCGGGATCACGGAACGGGGCGCCGTACGCCGTGGCGAGCTCGCGAGCGATGCCACGCACCGACAGCGCATATCCGCGGTCCGGGTTGATGGACAGCTCGAGCACCGTGTCGCGCAGGCCCAGAACCTCGACCACGTCGGCGCCGAGTGGCAGATCAGGCTGGTCGCCCTTACCGAGAACGAGGATGCCGGTGTGGTCGTCGCCCAAGGCGAGCTCGCGGGCGGAGCAGATCATGCCGTCCGAGTCATGGCCGTAGGCCGGACGCTTGTCGACCCGAAAGCCCCCCGGCAACACCGCGGGCGGGCGCGCGTAGGCGACGGTGTCGCCGACATCGAAGTTGGTCGCACCGCAGATGACCTGGTGCTCGGAGCTGCCGTCGGTCAACGTCACCCACCGGATCGGCTTCTTGAAGCCACTGAGCTCCTCGACGGCCAGCACCTGGGCGACGACGACGCCGGAGATGTCCGCCCCCGTCTCCTCGACCCGCTCGACCTTGAGACCGGCTTCGGTGAGACGGCCGGCGACCTGCCGCGGGTCCGTCGTCTGGAGGTCCACGTAGTCATGCAGCCATGACATGGGGACGCGCACCTGTCAGCCCTCCACGCCGAGGGTGAGGGAGACGCGCACGTCACCCTCGACCAGGTCGCGGATGTCGGCCATGTCGTGCAACGGCATCAGCGTGCGCTCGAGACCCATGCCGAACGCGAACCCGCTGAAGTGATCCGGGTCCAGGCCGGCCGACATCAGGACGACGGGATGGACCATGCCGCAGCCGCCCCACTCGATCCAGCCTTCGGAGCCGCACGTCCGGCATGCGGGTGCGCCCGGATCCGTCGACGTGCCGTGACACACCCAGCACAGCAGGTCGACCTCTGCGGATGGCTCGGTGAACGGGAAGTGGTCGGGTCGCAGCCGGGTCCGCACGTCCGGACCGAACATGGCCGTGGCCAGCAGGTCGAGGGTGCCTCGCAGATCTCCCATCGTGAGGCCCTCGTCGACGGCGATGCCTTCCAGCTGGTGGAACACCGGCGAGTGCGTCGCGTCGAGCGGGTCGTTGCGATAGACGCGGCCGGGGACGACCACGTAGCACGGCGCACCCCGCTCCAGCAGAGCGCGCAGCTGGACGGGGGATGTGTGCGTCCGCATGCACAGACCCGCGGTGGGCGGGTCGATCCACAACGTGTCCTGCTCCTCGCGCGTCGGATGGTGCGGCGGAATGTTGAGCGCGTCGAAATTGAGCCACTCGGCTTCTGCTTCCGGGCCTTCGGCGACCTCCCAACCCATCGCGACGAAGATGTCGGCGACGCGTTCCTGCACCAGCGTGAGCGGGTGTCGCGCGCCCGGCGGCCGACGGTCCCAGGGCAGCGTGACGTCGACCGTCTCATCGCGCAGGACATGAGCATCCCGGTCCCGCTCGAGCTCCACCCGTCGTTCGTCGTATGCCGACTGCAGCGCGGTCAACGCGTCGTTGACCCGTCGGCCGGCGTCGGCGCGCGCCTGGGGCGGCAACGCGCCGAGCTCGCGGCGGCCGAGCGCCACGGGCGACCGCGGTCCCAGGTGCCGGGTGTGCTCGTGGGCGAGGGCTTCGAGATCGGGTGCCGCTGCGAAGGCGGCCCGACCCGCCGAGACCGCCGACGCGAGCTGATCGGCCTGCAGTGCGGCCACTTCCTTCGGGTCGTAGTCAGGTGTGGGCATGAACGGACGCCTTCGAGGTACGGCGCGAACGCGCGCAGTCTAGGAGGAGCGGGCTCGCGGGCTGGGCCCCCGCCCGCCAAGCGCTCAGCGGGCGAAGCTGGGCGTGCCGGCGGGCAGCACAAACCGGAGCTGCGCTCCCCCGTCGGGTGCCCGGCCGGCTGCGATCGAGCCGCCGTGCGCGTCGATGATGCCTTTGGCGATGTAGAGGCCCAACCCGGTGCCTCCGCGGCCACCACCGCCGCGCCAGAACTTGGTGAACACCCGGCTGAGAGCTTCGGGTGGGATGCCTTCGCCCTCATCGGTGACGGTCACGACGGCATCCGACGCCTCGCCGGGGGCGACCGTGACGGTGACCGGCCCGGATCCGTGCCGAAGCGCGTTCTCGACGAGGTTGCCCACCACCTGGGCGAGCTTGTCGGGGTCCACCCACATCTCGGGCAGCTCGCCGAGACTCTCGAGCCGGAAACGGTCTGCCTGCTCGCCGGCCGCGATGCGGGCATCGAAGTCACGGCGGACCACGCTCGGGATGTCGACGACCTGCTTGCGCAGCTCGAGCCGTCCGGCCTCGATGCGGGAGACGTCCAACAGCTCACTGATCAGGCGGGTGACGCGATCGGCGTCGGAGTTGACCGTCTGCAACATGAGCTTCTTCTGCTCGTCGTTGAAGCGGTCCCACTTGGCCAGCAGCGTCGCCGTGAACCCTTTGACACTGGTCAGCGGTGAACGCAGCTCGTGCGCCACCGTGGAGACGAGCTCTGAACCGCTGCGCTCATTGCGGGCCCGGGCAACGGTGTCGCGGAGGCTGACGACAAGACGCGTCACCTGCCGGTCGGCACCGCGGATGTACTGCGCGGTGACCAGCAGGTCGCGCTCACCGGAACCGTCGTTGCACGTGAGCAGCCGCTCGGGTTGGCGCACCCGGCTGCGGAGCCCGTCGTAAGGGCGGGTGCACGCCCACCAGTCACGGCCCTGGGCATCGACGAGCGGGAGCACCTGACGGAAGTCATGACCGACGGTCTCGTCCGCGCTGCGCCCGAGGATCCGCTCGGCCGCGGGATTGAGCAGCACGACGCGGCCGTCGGCGTCCGCCACCACGACGCCGTCGGGCAGCTCGTCGTAGGCCCCCTTGTCGAGCATCGGCCAAGCCTAGCGATCCGGGGGCGCGACGGCGTGCCAGGAAACCGTCAGCTCGCCGCGGCGCCATCGCGCGGCGCCGTCGAGGACGGGCCAACCGGCCGACCGCAGATCGCCTGCCGCAGCCGCGAACCGCTGCCGGCGACCGAACACGGACAGGTCAGCGTGCCGCTGCCAGGCCCGGTCGAGATCGTCGAGCAGGGCGTTGATCGGCTGGCCGGACACGTTGTGGTGGATCAGCGCCTTCGGCAGCCGAGCCGCAACCTCCGACGGGCGACCGGCGAGGCCGACGGTCAACGTGAGCGTCTGCGGGCCGGCCCGGTCGAGCGCCACCCACGCGCCGACGCTGCCGGACTCGTCGCACGTGCCCTCGACCACGAGACCGCCCGGGGCCAGGCTCGCGGTCAGCTGTCGCCACGCGGTTGCGCTGTCCGCTTCGTCGTACTGCCTGAGGACGTTCAACGCGCGTACGACGTGGGGTCGCAGCCCCGCGAGCTCGAACCCCCCGACCGCGAACTCCACGCCCGAGCCCGCGGACGGAGCCGCCGCGGCGACCCGTTCGGGGTCGATGTCGAGGCCGACCACGCGCGCCCCGGCGTTGCGAGCTCTGACTCTGGCGGCGAGCTCGATCGTCGTCACCGGACGCGCCCCGAAACCGAGATCGACCACGAGCAGGTCCGCGGTCGTCAGCAGCCGGGGGTAGGTCGCGACGAGCCATCGGTCGACCCGGCGCAACCGCCCGGCAGCGGTGGTGCCCCGGGTCGCCACACCGAGCGGTCTCACCGGCGGCGGGCGCGCACCGTGGCAT
>JAVEEH010000010.1 GCA_030840545.1 Frankiaceae bacterium
GCTGCGCAACCTGCGCTCCCGCCAGCCGGCCTCGGTCGAGGTCGTGGCGCTGCTGCGCAAGCCGGAGACCGCTGAGGTGCAGGTCCCGGTCCGCTACATGGGCTTCGACATCCCGAGCGTGTTCGTCGTCGGCTATGGGCTGGACTACGCGGAGCGATACCGGGAACTGCCCTACGTCGGGACCCTCCGTCCCGAGGTCTACGCCCACTGATCAACGTCGATCGCGGGCCTCAGGCGGGCGGGGTATCGTCGTCGTACGCATTTCTCCCCACGATCAGGAGGGACGGGCCGATCTAGCGGCCCGAGCCGATGAACCTCAGACGAACCATCCGAGGCCCGATCACCTGGCTGATCGTTGCGGTCGTGCTCGTCCTGGCGCTGGTGACGATCACCAACTCCAACGGCGGCTACAAGGGCGTGGCCCTGTCCACCGTCGAGCAGGCTATCGCCGACCACAAGGTCGCTTCGGCGACGCTGCAGGACAAAGAGCAGCAGATCCAGGTCACGCTCGCCGGTGACCAGAAGATCCAAGGGTCCAACAAGCTCCAGTCGTCCTACTCCTTGCACTACGACCAGCAGCTCCAGACGGAGATCAACGCCGCCAACGCATCTGCCGTCGGCAGCGACCCCAAGATCGAGAAGAAGGTCTCGGTCTCACACTCCAACCCGTTCCTCTCGCTGCTGTTCAACCTGATCCCGTTCGCGTTGATCCTGCTGATCATGTTCTTCTTCCTCAACCAGATGCAGGGTGGCGGCGGCCGGGTCATGCAGTTCGGCAAGGCCAAGGCCAAGCTGGTCAGCAAGGACACCCCGAAGACGACGTTCGCCGACGTGGCGGGTGCTGACGAGGCGATCGAAGAGCTCCAGGAGATCAAGGAGTTCCTCGAGAACCCGGCCAAGTTCCAGGCCATCGGCGCCAAGATTCCGAAGGGCGTGCTGCTATACGTCCCGCCCGGCACCGGTAAGACCCTGCTGGCCCGCGCGGTCGCCGGCGAGGCGGGCGTGCCGTTCTACTCGATCTCCGGCTCGGACTTCGTCGAGATGTTCGTCGGTGTCGGCGCCAGCCGCGTCCGTGACCTGTTCGAACAGGCCAAGGCCAACGCGCCGGCCATCATCTTCGTCGACGAGATCGATGCGGTCGGCCGGCACCGAGGTGCCGGGCTCGGCGGCGGTCACGACGAGCGCGAGCAGACCCTCAACCAGCTGCTGGTCGAGATGGACGGCTTCGACGTCAACCGCGGCGTCATCCTGATCGCCGCCACCAACCGCCCCGACATCCTCGACCCCGCGCTGCTGCGTCCGGGCCGCTTCGACCGGCAGATCGTGGTCGACCGCCCCGACCTCGAGGGCCGCAAGGCGATCCTGCGGGTGCACTCGAAGGGCAAGCCGTTCGACCCCGAGGTCGACCTCGACGTGATCGCGCGGCGCACCCCCGGTTTCACCGGTGCCGACCTCGCCAACGTCATCAACGAGGCCGCGCTGCTCACCGCGCGCACCGAGGCCAAGCAGATCACCACTGCGATGCTCGAGGAGTCGATCGACCGGGTCATGGCCGGCCCGATGCGCAAGTCGCGAGTGATGAGCGACAAGGAAAAGAAGATCACCGCCTACCACGAGGGCGGCCACGCTCTCGTCGCCTATGCGCTGCCCAACACCGACCCGGTGCACAAGGTGACGATCATCAGCCGCGGCCGCGCACTCGGCTACACGATGGTGTTGCCGACCGAGGACCGTTACACGCAGAGCCGGTCCGAGATGATGGACATGCTCGCCTATGCACTCGGTGGTCGCGCGGCTGAGGAGCTCGTGTTCCACGAGCCGACAACCGGTGCGGCCAACGACATCGAGAAGGCCACGTCGATCGCGCGCGCCATGGTGATGCAGTACGGCATGAGCGACAAGCTCGGCGCACTGAAGTTCGGCCGCCACGACGGTGACGTGTTCCTGGGTCGTGACCTCGGCCACGAGCGCGACTTCTCCGAGGAGGTCGCCGCCCAGATCGACGACGAGGTCCGCGCGTTGATCGAGCGGGCGCACGACGAGGCCTGGGAGATCCTTGTCAAGCACCGCGACGTGCTCGACGACCTCGTGCTCAAGCTGTTCGACAAGGAGACCGTCGGCAAGGACGAGCTGGCCGAGATCTTCGCGTCGGTGCCGAAGCGCCCGGTGCGCATCTTCGAAAGCGCGCGCCGCCGTCCGGCCAAGGACATCCCGCCGGTGCTCACCCCTAACGAGCTGGCGCTGCTCGGCCCGGCCGACGTGGCCGACCTCAAGCGCACCAGCACCAACGGACGACGCACCACCCGGGCCAGCAACGGCCGGACCGGCTCGAGCAACGGCGCCGCGAAGAAGACGACGGCACGTCGTACGACCAAGCGGTCCACCGACTGACGTCGGCCGCGTGATCGACCAGGAACGCATCGCGGCCGCGGTTCGCGAGATCCTGCTCGCCGTCGGCGAGGATCCGCAACGCGACGGTCTGCGGGACACACCAGCGCGGGTGGCCCGCATGTACGCCGAGATCTTCGCCGGCCTCGACGTGCATCCGAGCGACGTGCTGAGGACCATCTTCGACGCCGACCACGACGAGATGGTCCTGGTGAAGGACATCGAGGTCGCGAGCACATGTGAGCACCACCTGCTGCCGTGGGTGGGGGTGGCGCACGTCGGCTACATCCCGAACGAGAAGGGCCAGATCACCGGGCTGTCCAAGATCGCCCGGCTGGTCGACCTCTATGCGCGCCGGCCGCAGGTGCAGGAGCGGCTGACGACGCAGGTCGCCGACGCGCTGGAGTCGTGCCTGCAGCCCCGCGGCGTCATCGTCGTCGTCGAGGCCGAACACATGTGCATGACGGTCCGGGGGGTCCGCAAGGCCGGGGCCAAGACCGTCACGTCGGCGGTGCGAGGCCTGTTCCGGGACAGCCAGCCGACCCGCGCCGAGGCGATGAGCCTCATCCTGGGCCGGTGAGCGCGACCTACCCCATCGTCCGGGGCCTGCCGACGCTGGACCGCTGCCGGGTGATGGGCGTCGTCAACGTGACGCCGGACTCGTTCAGCGACGGCGGTGCCTTTGCCGACGCAGACAGCGCAGTGAAGCACGGTCTGCAGCTGTGGGCCGAGGGTGCTGATCTCATCGACGTCGGGGGCGAATCGACCCGGCCCGGTGCCACCCGGGTCGCTCCGGCCGAGGAGCAGGCGCGGGTGGAGCCGGTCGTCGCTGCTCTCGCAGCAGCCGGCGCGATGGTCAGCATCGACACGATGCACGCGTCGACGGCACGGGTCGCGCTGCGCGCGGGTGCCAGTGTCGTCAACGACGTGTCCGGCGGGCTCGTCGACCCCGATCTCCCGCGCGTCGTCGCCGACGCCGGAGTGCCTTACGTCGTCATGCACTGGCGCGGGCACAGCGACCACATGCAAGAGCGAGCGAGCTACACCGACGTCGTCGCCGAGGTGCGGGCCGCGCTGTCGGCGCGCCTCGATGCGCTGGTCGCCGCAGGTCTAGCGGCCGAGCAGATCGTGCTCGATCCGGGCATCGGGTTTGCCAAGGACGCCGAGCACAACTGGGCGCTGCTCGCACATCTCGACGCCCTGCTCGACCTCGGCCGGCCGCTGCTGGTCGGCGTGAGCCGCAAGTCGTTCCTTGGCGCGCTGCTGGCCGACGACGCTGAACCGCGCGCCGTGGTCGACCGCGACGACGCCACCGCGGCGCTGAGTGCGCTTGTCGCGGCCGGCGGCGCCTGGTGCGTCCGGGTGCACGAGGTTCGGGCCAGTGCCGACGCGGTGCGCGTGGCCGCTCGGCTGCGAACTGAGCGCTCGTCGTGACCGCTGACCTCGATGCGGTGACCGCCGCCAACGCCGAGCTCTACGCCGCTTTCGAAGAAGGCGACGTCGACCGGATGGAGGCGGTGTGGGACGACGCCGAGGACGTGCGCTGCGTGCATCCCGGCTGGCCGTTGCTGCGGGGCCGGTCCCGGGTGCTGCGGTCCTGGTCGGTGATCATGGCCAACACCAACTACATCCAGTTCTTCCTCACCGGCGTCGTGACGTCGGTCGACGGCGATCTCGCAGTCGTCACGTGCGAGGAAAACATCCTGACCGCGGTCGCCGACCCGGATGGTTCGTTGAGCCAAAGC
>JAVEEH010000069.1 GCA_030840545.1 Frankiaceae bacterium
GGCACCCGAGCCGGCGCCGACGTTCGCCGAGTGGTTGCAGCGGATCGCCGACGCGCTCGGGCGCCCGCTACCCGAGATGCGCTGGGTCGGCCCGAAGGACGAGCTGCCGCTCGCGGCGCCGCAGGACTGGTGGCCGAAGATGCGCGCCGGCCTGTCCAAGGCGCGCGCCGCCGGCTTCACCTGGCGACCGCTCGAGGACACCGTCCGCGACACCTACGCCTGGGTGACCGCCAAGCGCGCGGAGGGCAGCTATGCACCCCGGCCCGGCGTCGGTGTCACACCGGACGAAGAGGCAAAGCTCATCGCCGGCTGACACCGCACCACTCCCGGCCCAGTCCGGTCAGCGGAGCGTGAGCTGGACGATCGTGCGGATCGGCGCGAGTGGCCCGCTGGTCTCGCCACCGATCAGCATCACCGTGGCCCCGACGACGACGGTCGCGGCGTCGGAGTAGGCGAAGGGCAGCCGGCCGGCACCGCTCGCGCGACCGGTGCGCGCGTCGATCCGCCAGATCCGCGCAGACGCGGTCGTGAGATGCCGCCCACCCGCGACGAACAGCTGGCCGGCGAGAGAGAACGCCATGGCGTGCCCGAGCGAGTTCGGCAGATGAGCGACGACGGAGGTCCGGCCGGTCCGCGGGTCGAAGCGCTGGATGTCATCGGTCTGTGCGCCGGCCGACGTGCTCACCGTGGTGGCCAGCTGGCCGCCGATTACCCAGACGAACCCTCCGGCCGCGGCCACCGCGGGATAGCGGACCCCGAGCGGCAGCCGGCCGACAACTCGGAACGACTGGCCGTCCCTCGTCGCGAGGATGTCGCGGGTCAGGCCGCTGCCGTCGAACCCACCGACGACGTACGCCGTCCCGTTGACCACCGCCGAGGCGGAGTCCGATCGGCCGGTGGGGAGCGACCCGACCACCTGACTGGTGCCGGCGGACCACGCCTGCACATCACTGACCTCTTGCGCCGCCCCACCGCCGAAGACGATCGCGCGTCCGTTCAGCAAGGCGCCGGACGCGTCGTGCACAGCCTCGTGCAGCGATCCCACCGTCGTCGTGCGTCGCGTCGCCAGATCGAAAGCAAGGATGCGCGACGTCGTGACATCGCCCGGCGCCAGTCCCCCGAGCACCACCAGCCTGCTGCCGCGCCGCAGCGCAACGGTGCGCGAGACGCCGACCGGCAGCTGCGCGACTGCTCGCGCGTGCACTCGAGTCACGGCAGGGACGTTTGGTGCGGACGACGACGCCGACCCGCTCGGCGGCATCGACGTCCTGCCCGGGCCGGCGGCGGCGGGACCGGTGGAGCTGCACGCAGCCAGCGGCGCGAGCAGCAGCGCGACCGTGCCCGCGCGCGCCGCGACGGCGAACGCCGCTGTCAACGAGTGACGCCGGTGTGCCCGAGCGAGAAGCGGCCCGGCTGCGGCCACACGCACAGGCCGTGTGGCTGGGACCCGACCGGAATCTTGGCGATCAGATGACCGTCGCGCGTCGAGATGGCATAGACCATGCTGCTGTAGCGCCCGGCCAGCCACAACACCTTGCCGTCCGGCGACGTATTGCCCATGTCGGGACTGCCGCCACCGGGGATGTGCCAGGTGTGCACCACCTTGCGGGTGGCGAAGTCGATGACCGAGACGCTGCCTGCACCGCGGTTGGTGACGTAGAGGTTCTTCGCGTCGCGGCTCGGGTAGAGGCCGTGCGCGTCGCTGCCCGTGTGGATGAAGCCGATCTGCTTGAACGTCGCAGCCTTGACCAGCCAGACCCCGCTCCGATAGCGATCTGCGACGTAGAAGATGCGGCCGGTCGGGTCCAGCTTGATGTCCTGCGGGCTGCTGCCCTGCGGGAGCTGCAGATAGCCCATGACCGTGCGCGTGTGCAGGTTGATCTTGACCAGCCGGCTGGAGAACTCGCAGGTCGCGATGAGATAGCCGCCGTTGGCGGAGAAGTCGATGTGGTCGATCCCCGGGCACGACACGCTGATCTGGTGCCGGACCTGGAACGTGTGCGGGTCGCGGAAGTAGAGCCGCTGTTGCGCCTCCGACACGACGATCGCGAACTTCCCGTCCGGCGTGAAGTACATGTTGTAGGGGTCCTGGACGGGGATGTCCGGTCCCGCTCGGCGCCCGGTCATGGGGTCGATCGGCGTCAGCTGGTTGCCGCGGTCGTCCGTCGCGTAGAGCGTCTTCATGTCGTAGGCGGGCACGATGTGCTGGGGGTTCTCGGCGGTGGAGAACTGCCGGATCACCTGCATCGTGTGCGGGTTGATGACGTCGACGGACGAGCCCTCGCTGTTGGGCACGTAGATCCGGTAGGGCACCCCCTTGACCGCGGGGCTGAGCATGTTGGCGCCGGCGTCGGCGTAGAGGTTGAGGGGGTTTGCGACCGGCGGCATGCCCGCCAGCGGTGCGTTGGCGTTGGTCGTCCCGCCGCCGCGATGCACGCGCTGCGGTTGCACCGAGGGAGATGCGGACGGCGAAAGCGACAGTGAGTCGGTGTTCGGCCGGGATGTCGGCGACAGCCCCGCTGCGCCCGCCCGCCCGCGCGCCGGATCGTCCTCACCGCAGGCCACCGACGTCAGCGCGACGATGGAGGTGACCGATGCGCAGGTGATCACGAGTCGCTGCCAACGCGTGACTCGACGCCTGCTGTGGGTCACACCGCTCCCGTCCACCTCGCGTCCGCTGTCACCTCACGAGACTAGACGGCTCGTTGGTCCCAAGCGTTGCACCCCACGGTTAGAGGAGTCTTAATAAACCGGCTGTCCCTTGTCCACCTGCGTGGCCCACGCGGTGACTCCGCCCTGCACGTGCTTGGCATCGGAGAACCCCGCGCTCTTGAGCAGCGCCAACGCCTCGGCCGACCGCACCCCGGTCTTGCAGTAGGCGATGATGGGCTTGTCCTGCGGCAGCGTCGCCAGCTTGGCCGGCAGGTCGCCTTTCGGGATGAGCACGGCGCCGGGGATTTTCACGATCTCCCACTCGGCCGGCTCGCGGACGTCGACGAGCAGGAAATCCTCGCCGGCGTCCATCAGCGCCTTGAGCTCGGCCGCCGTGATCGTCGAGCCGGCGGCAGCTTGCTGGGCCTCGTCGCTGACGGTGCCGCAGAACTCCTCGTAGTCGATGAGCTCGCTGATCGTCGGGTTCTTCCCGCACAGAGGGCACTCGGGGTCCTTGCGCACTTTCACGGAGCGATAGGTCATCTCGAGCGCGTCATAGATCATGAGCCGTCCGACGAGCGGTTCGCCGATGCCGGTGAGCACCTTGATGGCCTCGGTGACCTGGATGGATCCCACGCTCGCGCAGAGCACGCCCAGAACGCCGCCCTCCGCGCACGACGGCACCATGCCCGGCGGCGGCGGCTCGGGATACAGGCAGCGATAGCAGGGGCCGTGCTCCGCCCAGAACACGCTCGCCTGACCGTCGAAGCGATAGATGGAGCCCCAGACGTAGGGCTTCCCGAGCAAGACGCACGCGTCGTTGACGAGATAGCGGGTGGCGAAGTTGTCGGTGCCGTCGACGATGAGGTCGTAGCCCGCGAAGATCTCCAGAGCGTTGCTGGAGTCGAGGCGGTCGGTGTGGAGTACGACGTTGACGAGCGGGTTGATCTCCCTGACCGAGTCGCGTGCGCTTTCGGCCTTCGGCCGTCCGATGTCGCTCTGTCCGTGGATGACCTGGCGCTGGAGGTTGGACTCGTCGACAACGTCGAAGTCGACGATGCCCAGCGTGCCGACGCCCGCGGCGGCGAGATACATCAGCGCGGGTGAGCCGAGGCCGCCGGCGCCGACGCAGAGGACCTTGGCGTTCTTCAGCCGCTTCTGCCCGTCCATCGCCACATCGGGGATGATCAGGTGACGCGAGTAGCGCCGGATCTCCTGCGGCGTCAGCGCCTCGGCCGGCTCAACCAGCGGGGGCAATGCCACGTTCTCCACCTCGTCGTCGGTCGGTCGGCCAGTCGTTTCCCTTGCCGGACAAGGGTCCCACCACGCCAAACCATCCTCGAGGTGAGGTTCTTCCCCCGGGCTCCGGGCAGACCAATGCTGGAACACCACGAACGAGGAGGTCGAGCGCCATGGGCACGATGGACAAGCTCAACAACACGGCCGACAAGGTCACCGGTGACGCCAAGAAGAAGCTTGGCGAGGCCACCGACAACGAGCAGATGCAGGTCGAGGGCAAGGCCAAGCAGGTGAAGGGCGACCTCAAGCAGGCGGGCGAGAAGATCAAGGACGCGTTCTAGCGTCTCCCGCACCAGGACGCTGTCTGGCGTCCCCCGCACGAAGCGCGGCGGTGGCGGTTCGGAGTCAGTCTCCGGGCCGCCACCACTTGCGTTTGCGGGCAGATTCGGCCGGTGCGGCACTCGGCGCGGCGGGTGGGGCGCTCGGCGGTGTCTGCCACGGCGCGGGCCGGGCGGCGCTCGCTGCCACGGCGGTGGGTGGCTCGACCTCGTGGTCGTCAGCCGTGTCCTCGTCAGCCGTGTCCTCGTCAGCCGTGGCCTCGACAACGTCCGCCCGACCCGACTGGTCGGCGATCTCATCGTCGTCCTCGTCGTCGTCGTCCGCCAGCGTGTCGTCCACGGGGGCCGCGGTTGCCGGCATCGCAGTGGCGAGCGCGGCGGCGAACGAGTCCGGGCGGGCGCGCGACGACGACCGGCGCCGCAACAGTGCCTCGGCCAGGGCGAGAACGGCCTGGTCGATGTGCTCGCTGAGCCGCCGTTCGCTGTCCCCGACCGCGCGCGCGACCGCGTCCTGCAGGCGTTCGTCCTCGTCCGGCGCAGTGGCGTCCGGCTGCAACGCCAGCACCTGCGCGCGCAGGCCGGCCTCACCGAACAGGCCCTCGTGCAGCTCGTCGAGACGGCCGGCGAGCTCCTCGACAGCGGTGGCGTCGGACCTTTCGTGGAGGGCGTCGAGCTGCTGCCGCATCGACATCAGCGCCGACTCCACGGCAACGGACCGTTCGACGGACCCACTGGAGTTGTCGGTCGGCGACGCGACGCCCAGCGCACTGATCTGCTCGCTGACCTCGGCGATGCCGTCGCGATGGCCGACGAGGGCGGCGGCGAGCTCGTCGAGACGCTCCAGCAGCGACGGCATGGACGTCTCGATGCGACCCAGCCGGTTGCTGATCCCGTCGACCGACTCGCCGACGTTGCCCACCATCGCGTCGATGTCGTCGCGTCCCGGCAGCTGCGCCGCCCGGGCCGCGACCCCGGAGAACGCCTGACGGAGCTCGCGGAGCCCGGTGTCATGGGCCTCGGCACTCTGCTGCATCCCGGTGACGGCCGCGGTCAGCTCTTCGAGGCCGCGGAGCCGGTCGTGCATGCCGGCCAGACTGCTCTGCAGCGAGTCGATCCGCTCGCCGAACGCCCCGAGCGCCGTGAGGCCGCCAGTCATCCCGTCGAGCGCCCTCGTGTGTGACTCGACGGCGGTCTTGAGCTCGTCGATCGAGGCCCGCTGCTCGGCGAGGTCGTGTCCGCGCTCCTGCACCAGCCGCGCGACGCCGTCGAGGCGCTCTGCCAGGATCCGGACCGCTTCCCGGATGTCGGTCGCGATGCCGGCCAGTCCCTGCGCCATTCCCTCTGAGCCCTCGCCCGATGTGCCCTGCATCGACTGCAGCTGACCGCCGAGGCGGGCCAGCTGGGCTCGCACCTCGGTCAGCGCCCCGGCTAGCTGGCGTTGCTCGCTCAGCTGGTCCTCGACCGCACGCGAGAGCAGGGACTGCATGCGATCGGACATGGGCGAGCCCGACCCGGGATCTTGGCTCACGTCGACGCTCCTCGTCACCGGCTCACAGCAGGTCAGCCGCAGTATCGCGGTTTCCCGGCGTTGCGTCAGGGGAGCAGGGGTTCCAGGCGCCGGTTGACGGCGTCAAGCGCGGCCCGGATGGTGGCCTGGCGCACGTCCTCGCGCACCACCGCCGAGCCGGTCAGGCGGTCGGTGCCGCTGCCACTGACCATCGTCACCGAGACCATGACCGTGCGGTCCCGCCCGTTGGGAGTGACCTCGACCTGGTCGACCTCGAAACGTGCTTTGGCGTCGACGAGCTGCTCGAGGGCGCGCAGCGCGGCCGTGGCGACCGCGCGGTGGACGCCGCTCTGCGTCGCCGTACCGGTGCTCTCGCCGCGCACCGTCTCGTCGTTGTAGATCAGCGACACGGTCGCGGTGACGTCCAGGCCGGAGGAGACGAGCTGCATGCGGGAAATGACGGGGCGGCGTGCGTTGGGCTGAGCGGGCACCTCGGGAATGGCCGCGTCTTCGATGAGCTGGACCCGTTCGGCGTCGACGCCGAGCCCGAAGCGCTCGCGCAGCAGCCGGCCGACCTTGGTGGCCACCTGCACCTCGTCGACCCCCGGTGACAGACCCAGGCGCAACAGCCCGAGGCCGCCGCCTTCGTCGTCGGGCTCGACGTCAGCCTCGGAGACGCCGGGAACCGCGCGCAACGCGGCGACGATCTCCGCGTAGTCGGCGACAGTCACCAGCACTCCTCGGTCGGACGGACCGTGCGACCCGGACAGGACGCTCTACGACGGAAAATCGGTGCAAGGGGCCGGGTGCTTGAGGCCGACGGTAGCGATAACTGTGACGGACGCTGCAACTAGGCGGACTTGCGTGCATTCGCCCGCTTGGTTGCGGTCTTCTTGGTTGATGTCGCACTCGTCCGTTTGGCCGAGGTGGATCCGGCCGCCTTCCCCGCAGCTTTCTTGCCGGTGGCCTTCTTGGCCTTGGCCTTCGCAGCCGCGGGACTCGACGCGCCGCTCTTGCCCGCGGACGGCTTCGTCGCGGCCGACGGAGCCGAGCTGCCGGCCTTCGCCTTGCCGGAGCGACCCTCCTTGGCCGCCTCGACGCTGGCCCGCAGCGCGGCCATGAGGTCGACCACCGTGCCGGTGTCCGTCGCGGGTTCGGCCGGCTGGACGACCTCGCGACCCTCCACCTTCGCCTCGATCAGCGCCTGCAGGGCCTCGCGGTAGTTGTCGGAGTACTGCTCGGGCGCGAAGTCCCCGGACAGCGACTCGATCAAGGACTCCGCCATCTTCAGCTCCTGCGGGCGGACCTCGATGTCCTCGTCCAGGAAGCCGAACTGCGGCTCGCGGATCTCGTCCGGCCACAGCATCATCTCGAGGACGAACACGCCTTCGCGCACCCGCAACGTGGCGAGCGACTCCCGCTGCCGCAGCGCGACCTTCACCAGCGCCACGCGGCCGGACTGCTCGAGCGCCTCCCGCAACAGCACGTAGGGCTTGGCGCCGGCGCCGTCGGGCTCGAGGTAGTAGGACTTCGAGAAATAGAGCGGGTCGACCTGCTCCAAGGGGACGAACTCGAGCACGTCGATGGCGCGCGACGTCGACAGCGGCAGGTCGACGAAGTCCTCGTCGGTGAGCACGACGACCTCGCCGCTGGGCAGCTCGAAACCCTTCGCGATGTCGCTGTAAGGGACTTCCTCGTTGTCCAGCTGGCAGACCCGCTTGTAGCGGATCCGGCCGCCATCGGCCCGGTGCACCTGATGGAAGGAGACGTCCTTTTCCTCCGTCGCGCTGTAGAGCTTCACAGGGATGCTCACCAGCCCGAAGGAGATCGCGCCCTTCCAGATGCTGCGCATGCCTGCCTCGACTCGTCGGATTCACCCGCCTGGGTACCCAACGATCATGCGTGACTACCGCGCCCGGCGTCTACGGTTGGTCCCGTGACGTGGGGCCTCGCAGGCGCGTTCGCTGCTGCGGTCACGTATGGCATTGCGAGCGTTCTGCAGGCGGTCGGGGCCCGCGGCGCGGGTCGCGCAGACGCGCCGGATGCGCATCTGGTGTGGCGGCTGGTGCACTCGATGCCCTACCTCGTGGGGCTGCTTCTCGACGGCGTGGGCTTCGTCCTGTCGCTGGCGGCGCTGCGCACCCAGCCGCTGTTCATCGTCCAGGCGGTGGTCGCGTCCAGCCTGGCGTTCACGGCGTTCTTCGCCGTGCTGGTGCTGCGCGCGCGGCTGGCCCGGCTCGAGTGGATGGCCATCGGCATCGTCACAGCCGGGCTCACGATGCTCGGCCTCTCGGCCAACACCCAGCACCCGGCGAAGGTCGACACGGACGGTCGCATGCTCCTCCTGGTGGTGGTCATCATCAGTGGGCTGGCCGCGGCTGCCGCCGCGCGACGTCGCGGCACATCCGCCGGCACCGACGCCTGGGCGCTCGGGTTCCTGGCCGGACTGATGTACGGCGCCGGGGGGATCGGCGCGCGGGTGCTCGCGCACCCGACCTCGGCCCGCGGGTTGCTGCTGGACCCTGCGCTGTGGGCGATGGCGATCGCCGGGATCCTCGGGCTGCTCCTCTATGCGATGGCGCTGCAACGCGGCAGCGTGACCGTGGCCACGTCCGCGGTCGTCGTCGCCGAGACCCTGGTTCCCGCGGCCGTGGGCATCACCCTGCTCGGCGACCGCCCGGCGCCAGGACGCACGGTGCTCGCCGCCTGCGGCTTCGCCGTCACCGTCATCGGCTCATTGCTGCTGGCGCGCTACGGCGAGGCGCCGGCGAAAGCGACTGCGACTGCGACCCGCGACAGCGCGGGTCGGCCCGCATGAGCGGGCAGGACGAAGGCATGGCAAAGCCCGACCTGTCGGCCTACCGGCGCAAACGGGACCCGGCTCGCACCCCCGAGCCGGTCCCCTCGGCGCCGAGCGCGCCTCGGGTCGGCGAAGGCAACACGTTCGTCGTACAAGAGCACCATGCGACGGCACTGCACTGGGACTTCCGGCTCGAGCGGGACGGCGTGCTCGTGTCGTGGGCGGTGCCCAAAGGCCTGCCCTTGCACCCCGACACCAACCACCTCGCGGTGCACACCGAGGACCATCCGCTCGACTACGCCGCCTTCGAAGGTGAGATCCCGGCCGGCGAGTACGGCGGTGGAAGCGTGCGGGTCTGGGACCGCGGGACTTACGAGTGCGAGAAGTGGACGGACCGTGAGGTCAAGGTCGTGCTGCACGGTGAGCGGGTGTCCGGCCGCTATGTGCTGTTCAAGACCGGCCGAGGTGGGCGGTCGGGCGGAGAGGGCCGAGGCGGACGCGACTGGATGATGCACCGGATGGATCCGCCGCCGGAGGGGTTCGAGCCGCTGCCCGAGCTCATCCGACCCATGCTCGCCGTTCTTCGCGACGAGCTGCCGCGCGACGACGACGCCTATGGCTACGAGTTCAAGTGGGACGGTGTCCGCGCTGTCGTCTATGTCGACGGTGGCCGACCACGGGTGTTGTCGCGCAACGACCGCGATGTGACTGGCTCCTATCCGGAGCTGCGGGTGCTCGCAGAGTCGCTCGGCGCCCGCCAGGTCGTGCTGGACGGCGAGATCGTGGCGATGGACGCCGCGGGCCGCCCGTCGTTCGAGACGCTGCAGTCCCGGATGCACGTCACCAATGCCGCCCAGGTGCGCCGGCTGATGGCGCAGACCCCGATCACCTATCTCGTCTTCGACGTGTTGCATCTCGACGGTCGTTCGGTGTTGGGACGGCCCTACGCGGAGCGCCGCGACATGCTCGAGTCGCTC
>JAVEEH010000008.1 GCA_030840545.1 Frankiaceae bacterium
GGGCGATGGGTCGGCGGGCCAAAGGCCGTCCTTGAACGACGAGGAGGTGCCAGCCTTCTGGCGCGGACTGGGCCTGCCCGGCATCATCGACACGCACGTGCACTTCATGCCCGAGCGCGTCATGGCCAAGGTCTGGACCTACTTCGACTCCGCCGGCCCCTTGACCGGTCGCGAGTGGCCGATCCATTACCGGTGGCCCGAGGCCGACCGGCTGGCGCAGCTGCGGATGATGGGCGTGCGGGCCTTTCCGGCACTGGTCTACGCGCACAAGCCCGACATGGCGCGATGGCTCAACGAGTGGGCGGCTGGGTTCGCCGCCGCCAACTCCGACGTCGTACCGACAGCGACGTTCTATCCCGAGCCCGGCGTCGCTTCGTACGTCGCCGACGCGCTGTCCACCGGCGTACGGATCTTCAAGGCGCACGTGCAGGTCGGCGGCTACGACCCGAGCGACCCGCTGCTCGACGACGTGTGGGGTGCGTTGACCGATGCGGCCGTCCCTGTCGTAGTGCACGCGGGCAGCGGGCCGGCGCCGGGCGCGTTCACCGGACCGGGACCGTTCGGCGAGGTGCTGCGGCGGCATCCGGCGCTGACGGCGGTGATCGCCCACATGGGGATGCCGGAGTACGACGACTTCCTCGGGTTCGCCGAGACCTACGACAACGTGCACCTCGACACGACGATGTGCTTCACCGACTCGTTCGGCAGCCAGGAGTCACTCGGGCGCAAGCTCGCCCCGCGGCTCGCCGAGCTGCAGGACAAGGTCGTCTTCGGGGCCGACTTCCCGAACATCCCGCACGCCTACGCCCACCAGCTCGATGTGCTGATGCGGCTCGGCCTCGGCGACGACTGGCTGCGAGCGGTGTGCTGGCACAACGCGGTCCGGCTGGTTGGGCGTCCGGACCCGCAATAGCCCGATATGACCCCGAGAAAGCCACCTGTTTCGTCGATGGCGCCGGCTGGGTGTTGCCGCAAGGCTGTTCCCAGGATCGGCACGACTGGCAGCTTGACTGACAGCGGGGTGAGCCATGCACCGGGGGCGGGCACGTGCGACGGCGCTTCTTCTCTCCTTGCTCGCATCCAGCCTGGCCGTAGCCGGGCTCGAGCCGGCCGGCGCGGCCACGGACGACGTCGTCCGGTTCGCCGGCGGCCCGGATCCCGCCGCGCAGCCGACGGCTGCCGTGCCGGTCGGGCAGATGCCGTTCACCGTTTACGCAGCGCGCAGCGCTGTCGGTGGATCGAGCGTCTATGTCCGCGAGTTCGACGGCATCATTCGCATCGACCCCGGTGTGGGCACCGCGCAACGGGTCGCCGGTCCCGGCTGGGCCGGCGCCGCGACCTATTCGCTGCCCGCCGGCGTGGGGCATGCTGCCCTCGACGTGGACCTCAACTGGAACCACGACTTCGCGGTCGCGCCGAACGGTGACCTGTTGTTCACGATCGACCAGACCGTGTCGCCCCGGATCTATGCCGTGGACAACGGCACGCAGACCATCAAGGTCGTCGCGGGCAACGACACGGATGGCTACTCCGGCGACGGCGGCCCGGCGACAGCGGCGCCGATCGACCTCGGCAACCCTGCCGGTGGGGGCAACAACCGGCTGTGGGTCGACTCGCTTGGCCGCACGTGGTTCCTGCAAGGTGGTGACGTCGATGCGTTCGGCTCGACGTTCCACCACATCGCCATCGCTCTGCGACGCGTCAACGTGGACGGCTCGGTCACGACCGTGGCCGGCGATGGAAGCAATCCCTTCCTCGGGACGCCGATCAACGCCGGGGTGAGCGCGACCACCCAACCGCTGCCACAGACCCCGCTCGGTGTCACGCCCGACGGCACGGCGTACTTCGTCGACGGCACCCACCTGCTGCGGCTTGCGTCTGACGGCACCTGGGCTGACGTGAGCCAAGACTTCAGTACCCCCTGCGAGGCCCCACCGACCACGGCGAGCTGGTTCGTCGGCTCCTCGGCCGCCGAGTGGATGAGCGTGGATGTCAATAACTCGCCCGTCGTCTGTCACATGGACCTGACGACCGGGGTGCACGATTGGAAGAACATCGGCGGCACGATGCATGACGTCCTCGCCGGGCCGTCACCCGTCCGGGTGCAGGAGACCGACAGCTTCACCCGCCTGGCTGACGGATCCGTGCTGTTCCAGGGCACCGACGACGGCACCGGCGCCTTGTCGCGGTGCTTCTGTATCTACAAGTGGGAGGCGCCGTCGTTCGCGGCTGCACCGCCGACGAACCATCCGCCGGTGGCCCCGACGACGAGCGTGACCATCAACGAGGACACGCCGACGTCGGTCACGCTGGCGGCGTCAGACCCCGATGGTGACGCTTTGACCTACATCGGCTACGGAACACTGCACGGCAGTCTGTCGGGGACCGGGGCCAACCGCATCTTCACACCCGACCCCAACTACAACGGGCCTGCTTCTGTGTTCTACACGGTGCGTGACCCGTCGGGTGCGACGGCCAGCGGCCAGATCAACATCACGGTCTCGCCGGTGCCGGACAAGCCCATCTTGTTGTTGACTCCCGTCGGGGCCTACGAGGGCGTGACGTTCGACTGGATCGTCGACGTTTTCGACCCGGACGGTCAGCCGGCGAGCGACTACCTCCTCGCTGTCGACTGGGGTGACGGCAGCAAGCTCGCCCATCCCACGCTGGTGAGCTTCGGTGACGGGTCCTACGAGGTCGAGCTCGGACATGTCTACGTTGAAGAGGGCAGATACCCGTCCGTGGTTCAAGTTGTGGACCGGACCGGCGGCGGAGCCGTCTCGAGGCAGCGCGTCACGATCGACGATGCCCCGATTCACGTCGATGCCTTCGGCATCCCCGGGGCAACCGCCAAGCGGGCCTGGGGACCGGCCCGGGTGGCGTGCCTCCAGGACGATGACCCGTTGGGCACGACCGGAGAGCTGACGGTGACCGTGTCCTGGGGGGACGGCTCGTCCGATCTCGGCAAGCTGGTCAAGGCGTCCAAGCTGACCGCGGCAGAGGGCAAGTGCTCGAGCTATGCCTACGGCGTTGTCGGCTCGCATACATGGTCGAAGAAGGGCAAGTTCACGATCAAGACGCTGGTTGTGGACGACGGGGGCGCGAGGGGCAGCGACTCAGCACCGATCACAGTGGCATGACCCCTGGTCGCGACGTGCGCCGGCGGCGGTCTTGCTGAGGACGTAGACTGAGGACTTGTCAGCACGGAAAGCAAGACCCTACGAGGGGGTGAACGGTTTCGACTTCGGACGTCGATTCAAGGTAAGCGGGCCGAGGATGTCGCGTGATCTCGTTAACCATTCGCGGCAAAATGATAAATGCCGATAACAACCGGCTCGCTCTCGCTGCCTGACAGGTAGCAGAGCTGTCAGCCTAGGGGCGCCTCCGCTCTAGGACCTGGCATCGATAGGAGGCTCAACCCGAGGACCCGGTCACGGGGTCCGAGGGGACATCAAACAGTGACTGAGCCCGCAGCGACTTGCCTGCGAGATCGCTGGGGCTGAGAAAACTGCAGCAGGCTGCGCCCGGAGAAGCCTTGTTGAGCCGCCGAAGGACGCGGGTTCGATTCCCGCCACCTCCACCAGCGGCGAATAACGACCGGCACCCGGCGGTATGGGATGGCCTATAAGCAGTCGGATACTTCGCGGTCTTTGCCCCGGGGTGCGAAGAACTCAAGTGCGATGTTGTCGGGATCTCGAAACGACAATGCCGAGTAGTTAGACGTATCCACGATGCCACCGTTGGGGATGCCGAGTTCGTTGAGACGGATTTCCCATGCC
>JAVEEH010000113.1 GCA_030840545.1 Frankiaceae bacterium
GGACTACCTGCCCGACGGCCGCATCCAGCGGGTCACGCCCAACCGCACGGGCGTCCCGTGGCGGGTCAGCAAACACACCGTCATGGACCTCGACGCGTGGCCCTATCCCAAGAAGCCGCTCGTCCCGCTGGCCGAGACCGTGCACGAGCGCTACAGCGTGGAGATCTTCCGTGGCTGCACCCGCGGTTGCCGGTTCTGCCAGGCCGGCATGATCACCCGCCCGGTGCGCGAGCGCTCGATCACGACCGTCGGCGAGATGGTGCAGCGCGGCATCGAGGCGACCGGCTTCGAAGAGGTCGGCCTGCTCTCGCTGTCCAGCGCCGACCACAGCGAGATCGGCGAGATCGCCAAGGGTCTCGCTGACCGCTATGACGGCGAGCAGGTCTCCCTGTCGCTGCCCTCGACCCGCGTTGACGCCTTCAACGTCACCCTGGCCAACGAGCTCAGCCGCAACGGTCGGCGTACCGGCCTCACGTTCGCGCCCGAGGGGGGCAGCGAGCGGATGCGCAAGGTGATCAACAAGATGGTCAGCGAGGACGACCTCATCCGCACTGTCGCGACCGCCTACGGCAACGGCTGGCGCCAGGTGAAGCTGTATTTCATGTGCGGGCTGCCCACCGAGACCGACGACGACGTGATGCAGATCGCCGAGATGGCCAAGCGCGTCATCAAGACCGGCCGCGAAGCCGCCGGCCGCAAGGACATCCGCTGCACCGTGTCGATCGGCGCCTTCGTGCCCAAGCCGCACACGCCGTTCCAGTGGGCCGCGCAGCTCGACCACGAGACCGTCGACCGCCGCCTCAAGGCGCTCAAGGCGGCGGTCATGAACGATCGCGACTATGGCCGGGCCATCGGTGTCCGCTACCACGACGGGCGGCCGTCGATCGTCGAAGGACTGCTCTCCCGCGGCGACCGCCGGGTCGGCGCGGTGATCCGCCGCGTCTGGGCGGACGGCGGCCGGTTCGACGGCTGGAGCGAGCACTTCTCCTTCGAACGCTGGGAGTCGGCCGCGGCAGAGGTCTTCGCGGACTCGCCCGTCTCGCTCGACTGGTTCACCACGCGCGAGCGCGAGCTGTCCGAGGTGCTCCCGTGGGACCACCTGGACGCCGGTCTGGACAAGGACTGGTTGTGGGAGGACTGGCAGGACTCGCTCCGCGAGGTCGAGGTCGACGACTGCCGCTGGACGCCCTGCTACGACTGCGGAGTCTGCCCGTCGATGCAGACCGAGATCCAGATCGGCCCCACCGGCCGCCCGCTCCTGCCGCTGTCCCCCCTCTGATGTCGCGAAGCGACACCGTCCTCGTCCCGCCGTCGCGAAGCGACACCACCCTCGTCGCCACGCACTCGCTGTTCGCGGCTTCGCCGCTCTCGACTCGCGCTAGTGCTCCTCTGGGCGGCGTCACCTCGCGACGACGGGGGAGCACGTGAGTCGGCAGCCGGAGGGGCCGCCGCCGCCGCCGGTGGTGCAGCGGCTGCGGATCCGGTACGCCAAGCGCGGGCGGCTGCGGTTCACGAGTCACCGGGACTTCGCGCGCGCGTTCGAGCGGGCGCTGCGCCGGGCGGCGATCCCGATGGCCTACAGCGCCGGTTTCAGCCCGCACCCGAAGATCTCCTACGTCGGGGCGGCGCCGACGGGCGTTGCGTCGGAGGCGGAGTACCTCGAGATCGGGCTCGCCGAGCAACGCGAGCCAGCCGCCGTACGGCGGGATCTCGACGCCGCCTTGCCGCCCGGGCTGGACATCCTCGACGTCGTGGTCGCGGCCGGCGGCGGGCTGCCGCAGCGGATCGAGGCGTCGCACTGGCGGATCGTGCTGCCCGAGGTGAGCGTCGAGCACGTGCGGGAGGTCTGTGCGCGGTTTCTCGCCCTGGCCAGCGTCCCGGTCGAGCGGGCGACCAAGGACGGCCACCGCACCGTCGACGCCCGCGGGGCGGTCGTCGCCCTGACAATCGCCGAATACGGCCCTTCTATGGGCGCTATGCCGCGATTGGTGGGGGAGGACGGCGCGTCGCAGCCGGGAGAAAGCCACCCGTTCGTCCCCTGTGCGATACTCGACGTGGTTGTCCGGCACACCACACCCGCCGTTCGACCCGACGACGTCCTGACGGCGCTTCGTCAAGCGGCCGCCCTCTCGACGCCGGTCACCCCCGTGGTGACCCGGCTGGCGCAGGGCCTGCTCGATGATCCGTCGCCGGCGCCCGGCGAGCTGCCCGAGCTCTTCGATGAGCTCGAGCATGGGGATCCCCAGGTCCGGCTCACCGACCCGCTGGCACCCGACGCCGCCGCGGTTACGCCGCACTAGCAAGCGACGCGACCGACCCTCGGCTTCCGCCGGAGCGGGCACGGCCCGCGACCGGCGGCACGAATCGGCTCTCGAGCCCTGTTCGCAGGGCAGGAGCGTCACCGCACGCGGAGACGCACCGGGAGCGGACGGGAGATTCCCCGCATGCTCGATGACGAGCGCAGCGAGACCACCAGCACGACCAGCAACACCAGCACCAGCCCGGACCCGGCGCGCCCGGCGAAGAAGACGGCGGCCCGACGCAGTCGTGCGACGGCCGCCCCGGCGGCCGGCTCCGACGCGGGCACGCCCGCGGCGACCGACGAGGCTGCCGCAGCCCCCCGGCGAACGCGCAAGAAGGCGGCTGCCGCCAAACCTTCACCTGAGGTCGAGACTTCAGGCACTGACGCGGCCGCCGACGCGGCTGTGTCGGCACCCCGCAGCCGCAGCCGGGCGCGCAAGTCCGCGGCTGCAGCTGACGCCCCTGCACCCGAGGCGTCGGCGGCCTCGGCCGCCGACGCTGCACCTCGCGCCAGCAACGTGCCGAGCGTGTTGTTCCAGCCGCCGGAGCCGACCGCGGCGCCCCGCCGACGCCCAGCGAAGAAGACAGCAGCGCCGGCTGAGGCCGAGCCCGCGACTGCCACCGAGCCGGAGCGGTCCGGCGAACCCGCCGCGGGCGAGTCCGGGGACG
>JAVEEH010000115.1 GCA_030840545.1 Frankiaceae bacterium
AGCGGGTTTCCCTCGAAACCGTCCGGCAGCAGCAGCGGCACGAGGTTGGGGTGGCCGTCGAAGACGACACCGAACATCTCGAACGTCTCGCGTTCATGCCAGTTGGCACCGGCCCAGACGCCGGCCAGCGAGGCGAGGCGGCCGCGCTCGCGCGCGACATGGGTGCGCAGGAGCAGGTGATGACGGTGCACGTTGGACCACACGTGCACGACGACGGCGAGACCAGCCTCGACGGCGTCGTAGGCCGACAACCAGTCGAAGTAGGCGGCCGCAACCCGCTCGTCGTCGCGCACGAAGACAGCCGCGTCGACCCAGCCCTCCGCCGCAACGTCGACGGTCAGCTGGCCGAACGAGACGTCCGCCACGGCGCCGTCGAGCCGGCTGGCGACGTAGGCGCCCAGTTCCTCAGCCGACATCCGGTCGCCCCGGTGGAAGGACGAGCGGCTCGGTGACACTCCGGATGTGCCGCTGCGGCGACCAGTGGTACCGGTCGGCGAGCGACTCCCGGCCGATCTTCTCCTGCAGGCGCAGGATGCCGTGCAGCAAGGCTTCCGGCCGGGGCGGGCAGCCGGGCACATAGACGTCGACCGGGATGATCTGGTCGACGCCCTTGGTGACGCAGTAGGAGTCCCAGTAGGGGCCGCCGCAGTTGCTGCACGACCCGAAGGAGATGACGTACTTCGGCTCCGGCATCTGCTCGTAGAGCCGCTTGACGGCGGGCGCCAGCTTGTCGGTCACCGTGCCCGAGACCACCATCAGGTCGGCCTGCCGCGGTCCCGGGGCGAAAGGGATCACGCCGAGCCGGATGAAGTCGTGCCGGCTCATCGACGTCGCGATGAACTCGATGGCGCAGCAGGCGAGACCGAAGTTGAAGACCCAGAGGCTGTAACGCCGGCCCCAGTTGAGGACGAACCGGATCGGCGCCGGCGCCACCCTCGAGCCGACCCCGATGCCCTGGATCTGCACGTCGGTCGGCTCGCTCCGGCCGCCGGCACGAGCAGGGCTCAGACCCACGCGAGCACGTCCTTCTTCCAGGCGTAGAGCAGACCGACGGCCAGGAAGCCGAGGAACACGAACATCTCTGCGAGGGACAGGCCGCCGAAGCCCGGCAGCGCGAAAACGGTGGCCCAGGGGAAGAGGAAGACCGCGTCGACCGCGAACACGACGTAGAGGAAGGCGTAGACGTAGTAGCGCACCTGGGTCTGCGCCCAGCCCTCGCCCACGGGGTCGACGCCGGACTCGTAGGTGAGGAGCTTTTCGGGGGTCAGCTTCCAGGGCCGCAGCAGCCGGTTGACGCCCAGACCGACCACGACGAACCCGACCCCGACCAGACCGAGCAGGCCTACCAGTGCGTAACCGCCGAAGTAGCCGTGCATGCGCCCAGCCTCCTTCGGAACCCGACTTCCGGGGAATGGCAGATCTGACCCGGAGTTGAGCCTATTGAACGTACGATTGGGGCAGGGAGGCGGCTTCGGTGGCCAAGGAAGTCCAGCAGCGTGACCGGGTCATCATCCGGTTCGCGGGTGACTCCGGCGACGGCATGCAGCTCACCGGCGACCGCTTCACGAGCGAGACGGCTGAGTTCGGCAACGACATCTCCACGCTGCCGGACTTCCCCGCCGAGATCCGGGCGCCGGCCGGGACGCTGCCGGGCGTCTCCGCGTTCCAGCTCCACTTCGCCGACCACGACGTCATGACGCCCGGCGACGCTCCGGACGTGCTCGTCGCGATGAACCCGGCAGCGCTGAAGGCCAACGTCGCCGACCTGAGGGTCGGCGGCGACCTGATCGTCAACACCGACGAGTTCACGCCGCGCAACCTGGCCAAGGTCGGCTATGCCGCCAACCCGCTCGAGGACGACTCGCTGTCGTCCTACCAGGTGCACTCGATCCCGCTCACCTCCCTGACGGTGAAGGCGCTCGAGGGCTACTCGATCACCCGCAAGGACGCCGAGCGCGCGAAGAACATGTTCGCGCTGGGGCTGCTGTCGTGGCTCTACAACCGGCCGACCGAGACGACGCTCGCGTTCCTGGAGCGCAAGTTCGCCAAGGCACCCGAGCTGGCCCGGTCCAACGTCACGGCCTTCAACGCGGGGTGGAACTTCGGCGAGACGACCGAGGCGTTCACCGTCCGCTACGAGGTCAAGCCGGCGGTGATGCCACCGGGGCTCTACCGCAACATCACCGGCAACACGGCCCTGTCCTACGGACTCGTCGCGGCCAGCGTGCGCTCGGGACTGCCACTGTTCCTCGGGTCCTACCCGATCACCCCCGCGTCGGACATCCTGCACGAGCTGGCGAAACACAAGCGGTTCGGCGTACGCACGTTCCAGGCCGAGGACGAGATCGCGGGCATCGGGGCGGCACTGGGTGCGGCATTCGGTGGGGCGATCGGTGTGACCACGACGAGTGGACCGGGTGTCGACCTCAAGTCCGAGGCGATCGGGCTCGCCGTGACGCTCGAGCTGCCGCTGCTGATCTGCGACATCCAGCGAGCGGGGCCGTCGACCGGCATGCCGACCAAGGCCGAGCAGTCCGACCTGCTGCTGGCGATGTTCGGCCGGCACGGTGAGGCGCCGGTGCCGATCATCGCGCCGCGGTCACCGTCGGACTGCTTCGACGCCGCGATCGAGGCGGTGCGCATCGCGGTGACCTACCGCACTCCCGTCTTCCTGCTCTCCGACGCCTACCTGGCCAACGGCTCGGAGCCGTGGCTGGTGCCGGACGTCGACTCGCTGCCCGAGCTGCCGGTCGTGTTCGCGACCGAGCCCAACCATGCGAAGGCCGACGGCTCACCGGAGTTCTGGCCCTACCTGCGCGACTCCACGACGCTGGCCCGCCCGTGGGCGCTGCCCGGCACGCCGGGGCTCGAGCACCGCATCGGCGGGATCGAGAAGGCCGACGGCAGCGGCAACATCTCTTACGACCCGTCCAACCACGACACGATGGTCCGGCTCCGGCAGGCGAAGGTCGACGGCATCGCCCGCGACATCCCGCCACTGGAGGTCGACGACCCGGACGGCGACGCCGACGTGCTGGTGCTCGGATGGGGTTCGACCTACGGCCCGATCGGAGCGGCCTGCCGGATCGTCCGCGACGAGGGCGGCAAGGTCGCGCAGGCGCATCTGCGCCACCTCAACCCGTTGCCTGCCGACACCGGCGATGTGCTGTCCCGCTATCGACGAGTGCTCATCCCGGAGATGAACCTCGGGCAGCTCGCGCTCCTGATCCGCGGCAAGTTCCTCGTCGACGCGATCTCGTTCACGCGGGTCCGCGGCATGCCGTTCAAGTCCGACGAGCTTGCCGACGCCATCAGAGACGTGATCGAGGCCTCATGAGCATTCCCGTCCAAGGTCCGCCCTCGGGTCGGCGGCAGGGACTCGATCTGGTCCCGGTCACGGCCGAGAAGGGAACGAAGAAGGAGTACACCTCCGACCAGGAGGTGCGCTGGTGCCCGGGCTGCGGCGACTACGCGATCCTGGCCGCGGTCCAGTCCTTCCTGCCCGAGTTGGGGTTGAAGCGCGAGAACATCGTCTGCATCTCCGGCATCGGATGCGCGGCGCGCTTTCCCTACTACCTCAACACCTACGGCATGCACTCGATCCACGGCCGGGCACCCGCGATCGCCACCGGCCTCGCGACATCACGGCCCGACCTGTCGGTGTGGGTGATGGGCGGCGACGGCGACTTCATGTCGATCGGCGGCAACCACCTCATCCACGCACTGCGCCGCAACGTGAACCTCAAGCTGTTGATGTTCAACAACCGCATCTACGGCTTGACGAAAGGCCAGTACTCGCCGACGTCCGAGGTCGGCAAAGTGACGAAGTCGACTCCGGCGGGTTCGGTGGACACCCCGTTCAACCCAGTGTCACTCGCGTTGGGCGCGGAGGCGACGTTCGTGGCCCGCACGATCGACTCGGACCGCAAGCACCTCACGTCGGTGTTGCGTGCGGCCACCGAGCATCGAGGCGCCGCCTTCGTGGAGATCCTGCAGAACTGCAACATCTTCAACGACGGTGCCTTCGACCTGCTCAAGAACCCGGAGACGCGCGACACCGCCGTCGTACGTCTCGAGCACGGTGCACCGGTGCGGTTCGGCAACGACGGCGAGAAGGGCGTGCGCATGACCGAACGCGGCGCCCTGGAGGTCGTCGACGTCGCGGAAGTCGGCGAGGACGCGTTGCTCGTCCACGACGTCAAGCACGAGGAGCCCGCCCTCGCCTTCATGCTGTCGCGGCTCGGCAACGTCGACGACGGCGTGACACCGATCGGGGTCTTCCGCGCTGTTGATCGTCCCGCCTACGACGACCAGGTTCGCGAGCAGCTCGAGGACGCGGTGCGGACAGCCGGCCCCGGCGATCTCGCCGCACTGCTGGCCAGTGGCGACACGTGGACGACCAACTGACGCGCTGGGACTACTTCCTCCTCGAGCGGCACCTCGACCGAATGACGGCGATCGTGGCCGGCCTCGGCGACGAGCGGGCCAACGTCACGCCGGAGCTGACCGGCGCGAACTCGGCGTACCAGATCCTCCTGCATTGCTGCGGAATGCTCGAATGGTGGACGCGATCCGCAGTCCTCGGGCGCGAGGTCCGGCGGGATCGCGACGCCGAGTTCGGCTCGTCCGGGTCAGTCGCCGACTTGCTCGTGCGCGTCGCGAACGTCCGCGCGCAGCTGCTCTCCGACCTGGAGCTGATTGACCTCGACGCACCGTTGGCGGGCGACCCGTCGGACCACTACGTGGGTACGCCGATCGGTGCCTCGGCGCGGGGAGTGCTGTTACACGTGCTGGAGGAGCTCGCGCAGCACCACGGCCATCTCGAGATCACCCGCGACCTTGTGACGGCGCGGCACCCCTAGTTCTGTTGCGGACGCTGGACGAGCTGCGCCGAGGTGAGCCGCGCCGGCGCCGTGGTGGCGATGAAGTCCGACAGCGTGCGGGCGAACCGGGCCGGGTCGTCCTCATGCGGATAGTGGCCGGCACCTGGTACGACGTCGAGCCTGCTGTCGGGGATGAGCTCGGCCGCAGCGCGACCGTGACTCAGCGGGATCATGCGATCGCGCTCCCCCCAGACGATGAGGGTGGGCAGCCGTCCGGCAAGATGCAGGCGGTCGGCGGCGCTGATGCGTTGACCGGCGATGTCGATCACCGCGTGAATCGTCGCCAGGAACGACTCCCGCGTCTCGCGATCGCTGAGCAGGGCCAGTTGCCTCGTCATGTAGTTGAGGTCGTTCCACACGCGAGTGACGACCGGTCGGCTCAGCCGCCCGACGACGCCGGCCGGCTTGGTGCGCTGCAACCGGGCGAGGCCGGCAAGTGCCACGTCGGCGCCGGGGACGCTCAGCATCCGCAACATCGGTGTCACCTCGCGCCCGAGCCCACCGCTGCTCACCAGCACGAGTCGCTCACTGCGTTCCGGGAACTGGTAGACGAACTGCATCGCGATGCCGCCGCCGAGGGAGTGCCCCACGATGGTCGCTGCGTCGACCTGCAACCAGTCGAGCGCGTCCCGCACCGCTGACGCGAGCGAACCCAGCGAGAAGTCGCCGCGCAGCCGTGATGACGCGCCGTGCCCCGGCAGGTCAATGGCGATGACGTCACAGGTCCGAGCGAGCTCGGCGAACACCGGGTCCCAGGTGTTGAGGCTGCCGGCCATCCCGTGAATCAGAACGACCGTCGGCCCGCTGCCGGCTCGCCGGACGGCCAGCTCCCGGCCATGCCACGGGAATCGCTCCACGTCGGGGAGCAAGGACACGTCAGAAACAACCGCCATGCGCAGAAGTCTCTCAGGACGGCTTGGTAAGCCCGCCCTCACCCACGGCCCTCGTCAGCCGAGTGCGTTGAGGGCGAGCGCGGCGCCGACGACGGCCGCCAAGGCAGCCAGGATGAGCACCAGCCCCATCGCCCAGTTGCTGGATCGCAGCGGCCGCTCGAGACCATCGCGGACGCGGACCAGATGCGTGGCAACGCCAGCCGCACGCTCGATCCGTCCTTCGATGGTCAGCGCGCTGTTCTCAGGCAGCCCGAAATTGGGTGGGCTGGCTGAGGCGTCCAGGTTGTGCTTGTTGCTCACGGCATCAGCATGACCAGGTTGGTGCAAGCCGACAAGGACGGTCAGGCCCGCTTGGCGGCAAACCACGTTGCCGGGGATTCATGTTCCAGCGGTCCGTCAATGCGAATTGATCGTCCTTCGGGGACATGCAGCGGTGGGCCAGATCATGGACATTCATCCGGAGCAACGAGAGACTTCGTACGACGAAGGGGGCAGCCGTGGGTGCTGCGTTGAGAAAGATCGCGATCGATTCTGGTGAAACGCGTAAGTTCGGTGGCGACTCCGGTCAACTTGAGTTGGTTGAGACCGATGGCGGTGCCGTCGGGCGGGCGACGTTCAAGGCAGGTTGGCGTTGGTCTGAGCACGTCAAGCCAATAGCGGGAACCGATAGCTGTCAGGCCGCGCACATGGGCTACGTGCTCTCGGGCCGAATGACCGTCAAGATGGACGGCGGCGACACGGAGCAGTTCGGGCCAGGGGACGTCATGATCGCCCCTCCCGGTCACGACGCGTGGGTGGATGGTGACGAGCCTTGCGTGGTGATCGACTGGCAAGGTGTCGCGGACTACGCCAAGCAGTAGGCAGCAGCGCTGACGTCATCAGTTGCTCCAGACCGCAGCGCCAAATCATCGAACGGGGCGGGGTTTCGGCCGATACGGTGCGCCGATGGCGCAGTGGCGGATCGAGCTGACGACCCAGGACGTGGTAGCACTCACCCGGGGCAGTGAGATCACGGTCACGGCCATCGACGAGGAGCAGGGACTCTCGGAGGAGTCGATCGAGGTGACGGTTAGCCTGCTCGACCTGTGACCGAGCCAGCCCCGATGATCGGGGCAGACGAGCCGTAGCGTTTCCGGAACGTTCCCCGGTTACGGTTCAGCTCGTGGAGAGCTCGGCTCGTCGGTTCGGCTGGGCGTCGCCGACGACCGCCCTGATCCTCGGCGCGGTGGCCCTGCTGCTGTACGTCGCCGGTATCGCTTTGTCCATCGCGGCACATCAGTTCGACGGTGGTCTCAGCGCGATCCCGACGATGGCGCCGTTCGCCGTCGTCGGATTCATCGTCGCTCGACGTCAGCCGAACAACCCCATCGGCTGGATCATGCTCTGGCTCTATCTGCTCTACGTGCTCGGG
>JAVEEH010000151.1 GCA_030840545.1 Frankiaceae bacterium
GAGGACGACATCACGCTCGTCACCCTCGAGCGACTCGCCGGTGCGGTCTATGCGGATGGCTCGTCGTGACCGCGGACCGGCCGAACGCCGGTGAAGTGGTGTTGGGCGAGTTCGCGGTGTCCAGTGAGCCCGGGAATGAGCGGACCGCTCTGGCGCTGGTGGAGGGTGCTCTCAACGGGCGACTCAACGGTGAGCAGCTCGACCGGCTGAAGACTGCAGTAGCCGAGGCGACGATGAACGCGATCGAGCACGGCAACCGCAACCAGCCGGAGCTCGAGGTCGTGGTCCGGGTGTTGTCGTCGGCCACCGGAGTGACGGTGACGATCACGGACCTCGGGGGTGAGCACGCGCCGTCCGGCCCCATCGTGGCGCCGGACCTCGACGAGAAGCTCGCCGGCCTGCAGTCGCCACGGGGCTGGGGGTTGTTCCTCATCAGACACATGGTCGACGCGATGGACGTGTCGGTCGACGGGGTCGAGCACACAGTGCGCCTCGTGATGCACGTCGACGCGCCTGCGGCAGCGCAGCGGGAGGGGGCAAGAGGTGATGGCTAGCAACTGTGAAGCCAGCGTCAGCCAGGTCCGTGGCCTTGCCGTCGTGGCCTTGTCGGGCGAGGTCGACGGATCAGCTGCCACGGTTCTGGGGAGTGCCTACGACGCGGCTGTGCGCGACGAGCCGACCGCTGTGCTCCTGGACTTCGCAGCTGTCGACTACATCAACTCGACCGGCATCGCGCTGATCGTCAGCGTCTTGGCCAAGGCCCGTTCGGAAGGGCGACGCGTCGTGGCGAGCGGTCTGTCCGAGCACTATCGCCGGATCTTCGACATCACCCGGCTGTCCGACTTCATCCAGCTCTACGCCGATGTCGAGAGCGCAGCGAACGGCGTCATAGAAGGAGCATCGGCATGACCACACCCAGCGCACCCATCGTCTCCATGGACGTCCGGCACGTCGGCGGCGGCGCAGCAGTCGTCGACATACGAGGTGACGTGACGGCGACCTGCGAAGAACCATTGATGGCCGCCTATGAGCAGGCGAGCACCGGCGGCACGCAGCGGCTGGTCCTCAACTTCACCGGCCTCGAGTACATGAACAGCTCCGGGATCGGGATGATCGTCACGTTGCTCGTTCGCGCCAACCGGCAACGGCAGAAGCTTGCGGCGTACGGGTTGACCGACCACTACCGGCAGATCTTCGAGTTGACCCGCCTCGACGAGGCGATCGGCATCTTCGACACCGAGTCTGCCGCGTTGGCGCCGGCGAGCGCGTCATGAGCCCCGCACCGGACCCCGAGCGGGTCGTGCCGCTCGCCGAGATCGAGCTGGCGGTGCAGGAGGCGGAGGTGCCCGTCGTCGTGGCACCTCGCGATGCCGGGCACTGGGCGCCGAATGTCACCAGGTTGACCGTGGATGCGGACCGGGCGGCAGTCGGCTTCAACGTCGCCGGCAAACGGGTGACCGGTCCCCAGCAGGGCTTCGGCCGGCTGTGGCAGCGGACCTACACCACGCAGCTCGGCTCGGTGGTCGGGCCGCAGCGGCTGATCTCCGAGTGGAAGGCACACTTCGGCGAGTTCTGGACCAAAGGAAACCGCTTCCACGGGTTGCTGATCACGCCGGGCGAAGTCGCGCCGATCGCCGTCAACACCGGCGCCGGGTTGAAGCTGTCGACTGGTGTGCTGGTCCTCTACGCCGACGACGAGTCGTTCACGTTCATGACTCCCGAGGGGCACATGTTCGCCGGCTGGATCACCTTCTCGGCTTTCGCGGACGCGGCCGGGACGGCGGCGCGCATCCAGGTGCTGATCCGACCGAACGACCCGATCTTCGAGCTCGGCTGGCCGGTGATGAAGCGGATGGAGGACCGGTTCTGGATGGCGACGCTGCGCAATGTCGCCGCCCATTTCGGAGTTCTCGATGCCGCCGTCGAGGAGCGCACCGTGCTCGTCGACAAGCACCGGATCTGGCACAACGCGCGCAACGTCTGGCACAACGCGGGCATCCGCTCGGTGCTGCATCTGCTCACGGCGCCGGTCCGGGCGGTCCGCCGGCGGCGGCTAGGTTGACGGCATGACCGACGCCCTCGACGCGGTCGTCGTGGGCGCAGGTCCGAACGGGTTGGCTGCGGCGGTGACGCTGGCCGCGGCCGGGCTGCAGGTGCGGGTCATCGAGGCTGCTGCTGACCCGGGCGGGGGTTGCCGGAGCGAGGCGCTGACGCTGCCGGGTTTCGTGCATGACGTCTGCTCGTCGGTGCATCCGCTGGCGGTCGCCTCGCCGTTCTTCGCGCGCCTCGACCTGGCCGCACGTGGCGTCCGTCTGAGGTATCCCGAGGTGGCCTATGCCCAGCCGTTGGACGGCGGCCGAGCCGCCGTTGCCTACCAGTCACTCGACCGCACCGTCGAAGAGCTCGGTGCCGGTGGCCGGTCCTGGCGCCGGCTCCTGCAACCGCTGGTCAGCCGGGCGGACGCGATCATCCCGGCCGTGCTCGCCCCGCTGCGCCGGGTGCCCGCACACCCGCTGCGCGCGGCGCGGTTCGCACCGGTTGGGCTGCGTTCGGCGTCAGCGCTGGCCGGCCGCCTCGACGGGGACGAGGCCCGGGCGTTGCTGTCAGGTGTGGCGGCGCACGCGATGCTGCCGCTCTCCCAGCCTCCCTCCGGCGGCTTCGGCCTGGTGCTCGGTCTGCTGGCGCACGCGGTCGGCTGGCCCGTGGTCGAGGGCGGTAGCCGGGGCATCACCGACGCGATGGTCGATGTGCTGGGTGAGCTCGGTGGCACCGTCGAGACCGGTCATCGGGTGGCGGCACTCGATGAGCTGCCCAAGGCTCGCGTGGTGCTGCTCGACCTGGCCCCGCAACAGCTGCTCGACCTGGCCGGCGATCGGCTGCCGTCGTCCTACGCGCACTCCTTGCAGCGGTACCGCTACGGACCGGGCGTCTGCAAAGTCGACTGGGCGTTGTCCGGGCCGGTGCCCTGGACGGCCGCCGAGTGCCGCAACGCCGGCACGATTCACGTGGGTGGCACGTTCGACGACGTGGCCCGCTCCGAAGCCGACGTCAACGCCGGCCGTCACCCGGATCAGCCCTACACGCTGGTCGTGCAGGCCGGGGTGGTTGATGCGACGCGCGCACCTGCGGGCAGGCAGGCGCTGTGGGCCTACT
>JAVEEH010000158.1 GCA_030840545.1 Frankiaceae bacterium
GTCCTATCTGCTCGTAGACATGCACGCCCCCGGCGTGGAAGTCCGTCCGCTCAAGCAGATCACCGGTGACCCGGAGTTCAACGAGATCTTCTTCACCGACGTGCGCGTTCCGCGTGAGTCGATGCTCGGCGAGCCGGGCGAAGGCTGGAACGTCGCGATGACCACGCTGCTGCACGAGCGCGGCACGCTCGGCTTCGCCCTGACGGCAGCGCCCGAGCGCCAGCTGCGCAACCTGCTGCGACTCGCCAAGCTTCCGACGCCGGATGGACGGGTGCCCGCGGACGACCCCGTCGTGCGCGACCAGCTCGCGCAGGAGTGGATCGACCTGCAGGCACTTCGGTTCACCAACTATCGCTCGCTGACGGCGTTGCAGAAGACCGGCGTGCCGGGGCCGGAGGGCTCGGTCGCCAAGCTGCACTGGTCGGAGACCAACCAGCGACTGACCAAGCTGGCTCTGTCGTTGCAGGGGCTGTCGTCGCAGCTCGACGACGAGGGCGGCGTCTGGGACGGCTACTGGCAATACCAGCAGCTGCGCAGCCGCGGCAACACGATCGAGGCCGGCACGTCCGAGGTGTTGCGCAACATCATCGCCGAACGGGTCGTCGGGCTCCCCCGGTCGCGCTGAGCGAACCAGGCAAGGAAAGGACTGCTGGCGTCATGGACTTCGCGTTCTCCGAGGAGCAAGAGCTGCTGCGCGCCGCGGCGCGCGACTATCTGCGCGACCGCTGGCCGGTCGACCGCGTCGTGCGCGTCGCCGACGGTGCGCCGAGCCACGACCCGGCGACGTGGAGGGAGCTCGCAGACATGGGCTGGCTCGACCCGTCGCTCGGACTCCTCGACCACGCGGTCCTTGCCGAGGAGACGGCCGGCATGCTGCTGCCCGCGCCGTGGTTCTCGACGGTGGCGCTCGCCGGTCCGCTGCTCGACGACGAACTGCGCGAAGCGGTGAGCGCCGGTGAACGCTCCGCGACGCTTGCCTGGGCCGAGCCGTCGTCCTGGACGCTGCGCGGACAACGTTCGACGGTGACCGCGGCCGACGGCCGGCTGACCGGCACGAAGCTGCCCGTCCCGGATCTCGCATCGGTGACGGACGTGGTCGTCGTCGCGGCCGACGGGCTCTACGCGATCGATCTGGTTGCGCATCCCGACGTCGTACATCCGCTGTCGACGATGGACCGCACCCGCCGGCTCGCCGAGCTGCGACTCGACGGCACTCCGGCCCGCCGACTCGACGTCGGGCCGGAAGCGCTTGTCGACGTACGACGCCGGTCGCTCGCCCTCGCCGCCTGTGAGGCCGTCGGCGTCTCGCAGCGTGCGCTGGACCTCGCCGCCGAGCACACGAAGACACGTCAACAGTTCGGGCGGGTCATCGGCACCTACCAAGGTGTCTCGCACCGGGTCGCGAACATCTTCGTCACGGTGCAGCTCGGCCGGTCCCTCGCCTACTGGGCGGCCTGGGCGGTAAGCGAGGCCGACGCGCAGCAGGACGCAGCGGTCGCCGCGGCGAAGTCGGCAGCCAGTGAAGGCGCTGTCTTCGCTTGTGAGAACGCGATCCAGGCCCACGGAGGCATCGGGTTCACGTGGGAGCACGTGCTGCATCGCTTCTACAAGCGGGCGCAGTGGCTGGAGGCGTTCGAAGGCTATGGCAGGACGCACCGGGCGGAGGTCGCGGCCGCGATCCTCGACGGCGACGACACAGAGGTGGCGGCATGACCGAGCTGACCAAGGTGCTCTACACGGCGAGCGCGACCGCTGAAGGTGGCCGCGAAGGACACACGGCGAGTGACGACGGACGGCTCGACGTGAAGCTGTCGTCGCCCGCGGAGATGGGCGGCGCGGGTGGTGCCGGCACCAATCCCGAGCAGCTGTTCGCCGCCGGCTACGCGTCGTGCTTCCACTCCGCGTTGAAGCTCGTCGCCGGCCGGATGAAGCTCGACGCCGAGGGTTCGACGGTGACGGCCAAGGTCGGGATCGGCCCTCTTGCCGGCAGCCCGGGCTTCGGTCTCACCGTGGAGCTGAGTGCATCGCTGCCCGGCATCGAGGACCGCGAGCAGGCGCAGCAGGCGTTCGACCGGGCGCACCAGGTCTGCCCCTACTCCAACGCGATCCGCGGCAACGTGGACGTCACACTGACGCTTGCCTGAGTCGACGGAGCCGCCGGCCACACCGGCGCGCGACGCCGCCTCGGTCGATCGCGCGATCAGGGCACTGCGGCTCATCGCCGTGGCACAGATCCTCGGCGTTGTCCTGCTCGTCGGTGGGATGGCGCTGCTGGTGGTCGACCTGGTGCGCAACCACACGCTCGACTGCTCCGGCTTCGGCTTCGCAGGCACCGGCGTCGTGAGCTGCACGAAGCACTCTTACGCGTGGCCGGTCGGGCTGATGATCGGCGGTTTCGGGCTGACCGTGCTGGGTGTGTTCGTCAGCACCCAGTTAGCGGTGAAGCACGTCGGCGCACCGATCATGCGGGCGGCGCTGGCTCGCCGTCGCGTGCTCGAGGGCCGGGCCGGCGACGACCCGTCTTGACGTTCGGTCAGGCGGTGTCGCGCTTGGACGGCCCGAGGAGCACGTCGAACGCGGGGCTGTTGCCGCGCGAGACCTCGAGCGGCGGCACCTCGAGCCTGTTGTCGCTGTCCACCGACACCGGCCACGCGAGCGGAACGTCGTCACCGTCGCGGATCAGGTCGACCTTGTCCTCGACGCGTTCAAGTCGCTCGGCGAGCCGCCGGACCTCGGTGCGCAGGTTCGCGACCGCGGCTGCCTCAGCCGGCTGGGCGGCGATCGGCGTGGGCTCCTCACGGCGCACGTCGCGCAACGCGGCGGCGATCGCTCGCCGACGATCTTCAAGGTTGGCAGGCGGCGTCAGGTAATCGGGGGACACAACTCGCGAGGCTATCTTGAGTTCACCACGCAGCGACGAGGAGACCCCATCATGTCCGTGACCGAGGACCGCATCCGGACCAGCGGCGGCCAGACCTTCGACTCACTGTCCCCCGCGACGGGTGAGGTCGTCGGCACCTTCCCCGTGCACGACGAGGCCGAGGTACGCCGAGCAGTGCAGCACGCGCGCAAGGCAGCGCAGTGGTGGGGTGAGCTCGGCTTCGACGGCCGGAAGGTTCGCCTCCGCGCCTTCGCCGGTGTGCTGACCCGGCGCCGGGAAGAGCTGCTCGCCCTCATCTCGCTGGAGAACGGCAAACCGCGGGTCGACGCGTTCATCGAGCACCTGCTCGCGATCGAGCACCTCGACTGGGCGGCCCGCAACGCGCACCGCATCATGAAGCCGCGCAAGGTTGGCGGCTCGATGCTGCTCGCCAACGTCAAACCGATCCTGGAATACCAGTCGCTCGGGGTCGTGGGTGTCATCGGGCCGTGGAACTATCCGCTGTTCACGCCGATGGGCTCGATCGGCTATGCGCTCGCCGCCGGCAACGCCGTCGTGTTCAAGCCGAGCGAGTTCACCCCCGCGGTCGGCGTGTGGCTGGCCGAGGCCTTCAAGGAGGTCGTGCCCGAACAACCGGTCTTCCAGGTGATCACCGGCTTCGGTGACACCGGAGCCGCGCTCTGCCGCGCGGGTGTCGACAAGCTCGCCTTCACCGGCTCCGCTCCCACCGGACGCAAGATCATGGCCACCTGCGCCGAGACGCTCACGCCGGTCCTGCTCGAGCTGGGCGGCAAGGACGCGATGCTCGTCGACAGCGATGCCGACATCAAGGCGGCGGCCGGAGCCGCTCTGTGGGGTGCCTGCTCGAACGCCGGGCAGACGTGCATCGGCATCGAGCGGGTCTATGTCGTCGACGCGGTCTACGACCGGTTCGTCGCCGAGCTGACCGAGGCGGCCAAGGACCTCAAGGCCGGCGGCGACGACGCGGTGATCGGGCCGATGACGATGCCCAAGCAGCTCGACATCGTCCGCGAGCACGTGGACGAGGCACTCGACCGCGGCGCGCGGGCGATCATCGGTGGTCGCGAGTCCGTCCGCGCCCCTTACATCGACCCGATCATCCTCGTCGACGTGCCGGACGACGCGCGGGTGATGCGCGAGGAGACGTTCGGACCCGTGTTGCCCGTGACCCGGGTCCGCGATCTCGACGAAGCCATCGAGCGTGCCAACCGCACGTCGTACGGGCTCGGCGCGGCTGTGTTCGCAAAGAAGCGCGGCTATGAGGCGGCCCGCAAGATGCGGTCCGGCATGACGAGTGTCAACGCGGTGCTCGCCTTCGCCGGCTTCCCGTCCCTGCCGTTCGGCGGCGTCGGCGAGTCGGGCTTCGGCCGCATCCACGGTGCCGACGGCCTGAAGGAGTTCACCCGCGCCAAGTCGATCGCCCGACAGCGCTTCGCCACGCCTGCGGAGATGATGTCGTTCGACCGGCCGGCGTGGTTGCCGAAGGTTGCGGCGAAGCTGGGCGAGCTGAGGTACGGGCGCCGCGGTCGCTGACCGTCGGCTAGGAGTAGGCGACGGCGTAGGCAAGCACCTCGCGGACGTACCAGTCCGCGTGGTTGTAAGCCCAGATGGCGTCGTAGAGCGCCTGCCCGCCGCGCCCCGCGCCGGCGAAGCAGAGATAGCGCGCCGCTGAGTAGACGGCGTCAGCCGGATCGTGGATGTCGACCACGCCGTCTCCGCCGCCATCGACGCCGTAGACGGCGAACGTCGAGGGCAGGAACTGCATCGGGCCGACAGCTCCCTTGATCGACGTTCGCGTGTCTGCTCCGTGGCCGGTCTCGACGGCGCCGATGCCGGCGAGGACGGTCCAGGGCAGCCCTGCACACGTGGTGGCCGCCGCCCGGTAGAGGGCGAGGTAGGACGACGGGATGCTCGCCCTGGCCAGGTCGCTCATCGTCGACTGGTCCACTGTCTCCGGCCGGGCGCCGTAGACGACCGCGCGCGCACCGAAGAGACGGTGGACTGCCGCCGTGATCGCCCCGATGGACAGCTGCGGGGCGCTGACCATCAGCTCGCGGGCCGCATGCAGGCCGAGGAGCTGCGCCCCGACGTGGTCGACGATGGCCTGCGCATGGCCCAGACCGAGCGAGGCGAAGGCACCCAGCCGCACCAAGACCGGACGGCCGGCCGGGCCGTGCACCGGCAGGGTTGCGCCGAGCTTTCGGGCGAACCGGTGCGACTCCGAGTAGGTGATCGTCAGCTCACCGCGCGCCACGGACTGCCACAGCGCGTCCGACTTCGCGGTCAGGGCCGGCGTGAACCCGCGGATCTCGTTGGCGTCCACGCCCAGCGCCGGCAGCGTCCGGCCGCGGAGCCGGACGTGGCCCCGGTCGAGGACGGCCACGGCAACCACGCCGGGCCGGTGTTCGAGCCGCCACACCCGGGCGGGGTCGGCGCGGCGCGGCACGGTCACGACGACATCGGGGGTGGTCAGGCGTGCCAACGGCAGCAGCCGGGTGTCGCGGGACGACCGGTCGGCGCGGATGACCGTGGGCCGGACGCCGGTGTGGGGCACCCCTGGGTGGGCCACCGGACGGGTCGGGCCGGGTGTCAGTCCGTGCGCAGCCCCCACGGCCACACCCGCGCCTGCGACGGCGAGGGAGGCCACGCCCACGACGACAGCCGTGAGCCGGCGGGAGCGAGGCACCGTGCCGACCACCTTTCCTCGAACCCCCGCGACGCTGTAGGGGTTACGACGCGGGCTTGCCGTCTCCTGCCCCCGGGACCGGGAGTTCACCCGCGCCGGCACTGACCAGGAGGCTGTCCAGCGCCTCGAACAGCGCCGGGTTGGCGGCCAGCGTCGTCCAGCGGCCCGGTGGCCGCCCGGCCAGGCCACCGAAGCCGGCTCCGGCCTCACTGGCGATGAGTCCGCCCGCTGACCAGTCCCACGGCTGCATGCCGGCTTCGAAGTAGGCGTCCACCTGACCGGACGCGACCGCACACAGGTCGAGGGCGGCTGAGCCGAAGCGGCGGATGTCGCGGATACGCGGCAGGACCGTCGCAAGGACCCGCGCCTGCGCCGCGCGCAGCGTTGCGGCATAGCCGAAGCCGGTCGCGGCGAGGGCGAGCGCGAGGTCGGGTTGGGTCGAGCAGTGGATCTGTTCTCCGTCGCGCGTGGCCCCGCCGCCGAGAGTCGCGGCGTAGACGATGTCGCGGCCCACGTCATAGACGACGCCGGCGACGACCACGTCCTCCACCCGTGCAGCGATCGACACGGCGAACTGCGGGATGCCGTAGAGGTAGTTGACCGTGCCGTCCAGCGGGTCGACGACCCACGTCACCGGACCGCCGACGCGACGCCCACTCTCCTCGGCCAGGACACCGTCGCGGGGACGGCGCTCGGCCAATGCGTCGAGGATCAGGCGCTCGGCGGCACGGTCCATGTCGGTGACGGCGTCGGTCGGCGTCGACTTGGAACCGGCACGAAGGTCCGCCGGGCGATGCCGGAGCAGTGCTCCGGCCGCGCGGGCGAGATCGGTGGCGACCTCGAGCAGGTCGCCTTGATCGGTGGGGTCGGGTCCTGACGTCACCTGAGCATCCTCGCTCAGGGTGCGGTGCGGCCCGCATACGATGCGGCCGTGGCGTTGCCCCGCTCGGCCTTGCTCGATCGCATCCGCGATGCTGTCATCGGCGATGACACGCTCATGGAGGGTCCCTACGGGCTGCGCCGGGTGACCTACGCCGACTACACCGCGAGCGGTCGTGCGTTGACGTTCGTCGAAGACTTCATCCGGGCCGAGGTGCTGCCGCGTTACGCCAACACCCACACCGAGGCCAGCGGCACCGGTCTGCAGACGACGCGGCTGCGGGAGGACTCCCGGCGCATCATCCGGGACGCGCTCGGCGGAGATGACCGGACCCTGGTCATCTTCACGGGTTCGGGCACGACGGGGGCGGTCGACAAGCTGGTGCACATCCTGGGCCTGCGCGTGCCCGATCAGCTCGAGGACCGCTATGGCTGGGCCGCCGCGATCCCGGACTCGGAGCGGCCGGTCGTGTTCGTGGGGCCGTTCGAGCACCACTCCAACGAGCTGCCGTGGCGCGAGTCGATCGCGGACGTCGTCGAGATCCCCGAGGATGCGGACGGACATCTCGACCTGCACGCCTTGGAGAGCCGGCTTCGGGAGTTTGCCGGCCGGCCACTGCGGATCGGATCGTTCTCGGCCGCGTCGAACGTCACCGGCATCGTCACCGACACTGTGCGGGTCGCGCAGCTGCTGCACGCGCACGGCGCCTTGTCGTTCTGGGACTTCGCTGCGGCCGCGCCGTACGTGGACATCTCCATGTGTCCCGACGAACCCGGGTCGCACAAGGACGCCGTCTTCCTGTCGCCGCACAAGATGATCGGCGGGCCGGGGACTCCGGGGATTCTCGCCATCCGGCCAGAGCTCGTGACCAACCGCGTGCCGACGGTGCCGGGCGGCGGCACGGTCGTGTATGTCAACCCGGAAGAGCACGTCTATCTCGACGACCCGGTCAGCCGCGAGGAAGGTGGCACGCCCGACATCGTGGGATCGATCCGGGCGGGGCTCGTGTTCCAGCTCAAGCAAGCCGTCGGCGTGCCGCTCATCCGCACGG
>JAVEEH010000187.1 GCA_030840545.1 Frankiaceae bacterium
ACGGGCCGTGGGGTGCCCACCCCTCATCTGCACGAGGAGCTCTCACCGCATGTCCACCACCCTCTCCACCTCGACGGCGCGCCGCGCGGCGGCCTTCGCCACGCTGGCGCTGGCCGCCAGTGCCGGCATAGCGCTTGCCGGCCACGCATCGGCCGCCGGTTGCGCCGCAACCGACTACTCCGAGGACGGCCACGTCCTGACGGCCGCGATCGTTGCCGCCCCCGGCCAGGTCGTCAGCGGTCCGCAGGACGCGACCGGCTGCGACATCGGTGTCTACTTCGGCCCCGGCATCGACGGCTCGGTCAACGGCGCGGTCATCGGTGCGACCGAGCTCCAGGCCCCGACCTACTACGGCGTGCTCGTCAACGGCGCAGCGGTAGACGTCACGAACTCCAGCATCAGCAACGTCGGCAACCACCCGCACGACGGCACGCAGCACGGCATCGGGGTGGACTACCTCAACGTCCCCGCCGCCTCCGTCGCAAGCGGCACCGTCATGGGCGACAGCATCACCGCCTACCAAAAGGGCGGCATCGCCGTGGAGGGCAACCGCGCCAACGTTTCGGTGCTCGGCAACACGGTGACCGGCCTCGGCCCGGTTCCGTTCATCGCGCAGAACGGCGTGCAGTACAGCGACGGCGCAGTCGGCTCGATCGTCGGCAACGACATCAACGACAACTACTACACCGGCTGCTCCAACAAGGACGCAGCGAAGACCGGCTGCATCCCTTACGTCAGCACCGGCCTGCTGCTCTACAACATCGACCCCTCGTCGGTGAAGGCGTCGAACAACCACTTCCGTGGCGACCAGCGCAACCAGTACATGGCTCCGGCCAAGGGCTGATCTGCAGCTATAAGGCGGGCGGGTGGGGGAGCCGACAGGCTCGCCACCCGCCCGTCCTGCATCCAGATGCAGGCTTCGACCCGGTCAGCCAGCAGTCGAGGCGTCGTACGACGGAAGCGCGCCGGCGCTCTCGGCCTCGGCGAGAGTCGGTGCCGAGCGATCCTTGTCGGACAACAGCAGATCGCCGATGTCGCTTGGCCACGGCAACGCGAGGCCAGGGTCGAGCGGGTTGATGGCGTGCTCGACCGCCGGGTCATAGGTGGTGGACACCAGGTAGGTCAGGTCGGCTGTCTCGGTCAGGGCACAGAAGGCGTGGCCGAGGCCCTCGACGATGAAGACCCCGGCGCGGTCGACGTCGTCCAGCCTGACCGCGGCATGCCGGCCGAACGTCGGTGACCCGGCCCGCAGGTCGATGACGACGTCGAGGACGGCACCGCGCGGGCAGTAGACGTATTTCGCCTGTCCCGGCGGCACATCCGCGTAGTGCACGCCACGCACCGTGCCGCGGCGGGAGACGGAGTGGTTGGCCTGCGCGACCTCGAACTGCCGCCCAGTGGCCTCGGCCAGCACGTCAGCGCGGAACCACTCCAGGAAGCTGCCGCGATCGTCGTCGTGCGCATGCGGCCGGCAGACCCAGGCACCCGCGATGTCGAGCGCTTCGATCTTCACGACGCGCCACCCTAGTGCGGGCGCAGGCGCTCGCTCACGGGAGCAGACGACCCTGGCGGCCCTCCCCCTCCACGATCATGACGTTCGCTGCAGCAAACCGCCCAATATGCCGGCCGAAACTGCGGCGAACGTCATGATCGTTGCGAAGAAGAGGGGTTCAGTGGCGGCGAGCCTTCACGCGGTGGCTAGCCGAGCGCCCGGATGCGTTGACCGAGTCGCCGGCAATCACCGATCGGAACCGATAGGTCTTGCCACACGTGAGGCGGTGGCGCACGCGGTACTTGCCGTTGCTGTGGGTCCGCGCGTGGTACGCCGTCCGCCAGCCCGCGGCCCGGTGCCGCTGAATCGAGATCCGCCGGTTGGCCTTCGTGGGAAGGGTGGAGCCGGTGAACCTGACCCGGCAGCCGCTCAGGTGCGCGAGCTTCAGGCTGATCTTGGTGTGGACGGTCAGGCCGACGAGGTTGGAGGTAGCCGACGGACGACCGGCTTCAGCAACTGACACCGCGCGGAACTGCTTGTTCGTCAGGAACACCCCGCGCAGCGAGTAGCCGCCATTGGGGCCTGTGTGCCTGGTGCCGAACGTCGCGAACGGGCCGGACGGCACCCCGTTGACCACCGCTCGCTTCTGCAGGTTGATGGTGGCACCGGGGACCGGGCAACCGTTCTGCGTGAGCATGCCGGCCAACCGAACCGACCGTCCGGCGGTCGTCGAGGTCGGAGCGAGGGTCAGTGACAGGGCCGCGTTGCCGTAGCCATACCCGTAGCCATACCCGTAGCCGTACCCGTAGCCATATCCGGTGCATGCGACGTTGTTGATCGCCGGGTTCGTGTCACGGATGCTCGAGTAGGCAATAGCTGCGACCGCGAGTGCGGCAACTACCAACCACGCTGTCAGTGGTCGTGCGATCAGTCGCTGCACCGGTGTCTCCCTCGCCTGAATTGTTCGGGCAGTCTTCCATGCTGGTACACAGACAGCAACAGACAGGACACTGTGTCGCAAAGGCCACGTGACGTAAGTCGCCGCGCATCCGGAGCGCGTACTACCCCTACCGCAGCAAAACGATACGTCGTGTCACGACTGTTGTACGGCGAAGGGATGGTGTCGGCGACACGGGGAATCGCCTTATGATCCGCGCCACCTCTGCAGGAAGCTGAGCCGTTTCGATGGACATGCCCGACGTGTCACTGCGCTCGCGCATCGCGGGCAGCGGTTGGCTCGGCTCGGGCGGCTCGCTGTTCTTCTTCGCGACCGTCTTCGTGAACCTCGCGAACTTCGGCTTCCACGCTGCCGTGTCGCGCATCCTCGGCGCGAGTTCTTACGGCGCACTCGGGGCGGTGCTGTCCCTGGTGGTGGTTGCCTCCGTGCCTCTCGCCGGGCTCCAGCTCGCCAGTGCCCAGGCCCAGACGCGGGCCGAACCGGGGCGCTCCGCACGTCGCCTGTTGTCACGGACGCTGCTCGGCAGCCTGATCGCGGCGGCCGTGGTCGCGCTGGCGGCACCGCAGCTGGACAACTTCTTCAACCTGCCGTCGCCGGCGACCGTGTTGTGGCTGTCCGCGTGGCTCGTCTTCGCCGGACTGAGTGCAGCAGCCCAAGGCACCTTGATGGGCCGGTTCCGCTTCGGCGTTCTGGCTTTGGGGCTGGTCGTCGGGTCCGGCGCGACCCGGCTCCTGCTCGGTGTCGTGCTGTCGACCGCTCACAAAGGTCCGGCCAGCGCGATGGCCGCAACAGCCATCGGGCAAGCGGTCACGACGCTGGTGCTCCTCTTCCCCCTGCGTGCCGAGCTTCGAGTCCGCAACGCACCCCACGTGCCCCTCTCGTGGTTCGAAAGCTTGCTGTCGACAGCCGCGCTCACCGGGTTGGCGCTGCTGACAGGGATCGACACCCTGCTCGCGCGGCACTTCTTCTCCGCGCGGCTGTCAGGCATCTACTCGGGTGCCGCCGTCGCCGGGCGCATCGCGCTGTTCGCCTCGGGTGCGCTCGCCCTCATCGCCTTCCCGCGCTTCGCCGTGGCCCGGACGACGAACCTCGAGCGGCGGCGCATCCTCATCCAAGCGCTGCTCGCCGTCACCGGGGTCGCTGTGGCAGCCGCGCTCGTGCTCGTCGCCGTCCCGCACCTCGTCGTCGACGTGCTCCTCGGGCAGAAGTACGACGAGTCCGCGAGTGTGCTGCGAATCCTCGGTCTCGAGGGCGCGTGCCTCGCCGTTCTCACCTTGGTCGTCTACTTCCAGATCGCCCGTCGATCTCGCCTCGCGCTCGTGGCGTGGCCGGCGTCGGGCTTGATCGCCTTGCTCACCTGGCTGCTCAACCCAGGGCCCAACGCGCTGGCCTGGATCGCCGCCGGGGTCGTCGGTGCAGTCACGGCAGTCAGCCTCCTCCTCGCACTCGTTGCCGGCCTGACGCCGCGCGCGGCCCGGCAGCCGCGCAGCATCACGGTGCCACCGCTGCGCAACCCGGCGGAGATCGACCTCACCCTGGTCGTGCCGTTCTTCAATCCGGGCGATCGGCTACGTCCCCATCTCGATGAGCTGGTCAAAGTCCTCGACCGGACCAACGTGACTTACGAGCTCATCCCTGTTGCCGACGGCTGCACCGACGGCAGCGACGCACAGCTGCACGGCCTGCCGCCGGACAAGGTGCGCCCCGTTGTCTACGCCGACAACCGCGGCAAGGGATCCGCTCTGCACGTCGGCCTCGCCGACGGACGTGGTCGCTACCTGGGCTTCGTCGATGCCGACGGTGACCTGCCCGCAGAGCTGCTGCGGTCGTTCGTCGGTGTGGCGTTTGCGGCCGAACCCGACCTGGCCATCGGCAGCAAGCGACACCCGGGCTCCAAGGTCATCTACCCGGAAAACCGGCGGATCTACTCGTGGGTCTACCAACGCTTCGTGCACCTGCTCTTCGGGCTGTCGGTGCGTGACACCCAGACCGGCCTGAAGATCGTGCGACGCGACGTGCTGGCCGCCGTGCTGCCACGGATGCTGGAAAAGCGTTACGCCTTCGACCTCGAGTTGCTCGTCGTCGCCCGCCGTCTCGGCTACCGCAACGTCATCGAGCTGCCGGTGGTCATCAGGGAGCGCATCAGCACGACCATCTCGTTGCGTCAGGTCCGGCGAATCCTGCAAGACACACTTGCGATCTTCTATCGGCTCAGGCTGCTGCGCTGGTACGACGTCGAGCCCGAAGTCACCCTCCTCGAGCCCGCGCACAGCACGCTCGAGCCTTCCGTCGCCTCCGGACTCGGTTGATGCGAATCCTGGTCCTGAACTGGCGGGACCTGACGCACCCGAAGGCCGGCGGGGCAGAGGTCTTCACCGATCGCATCGTCCGGAGCTGGGCCCGCCAGGGGCACGCGGTCACGTGGTTCTGCGCAGCCGTTGACGACCAACCCGCCGAGTCGACAGACGCTGGCGTCCGGATGGTTCGGCGCGGCAGTCGGCTGACCGTCTACCGCGAGGCGCGTCAGTTCTACGAGAGCGAGAAGGCCGGTCGATTCGATCTCGTCATCGACGGGGTCAACACGCGACCGTTCCTCTCGCCGCGATGGGTGCGCGATGCACCGGTCGCGGCGCTCATCCATCAAGTCTGCCGCGAGATCTGGTGGCACGAAGCCCCGTTGCCGGCGGCGATTCTTGGCCGCTTCTGGCTCGAGCGACGATGGCTCTCGGCCTACGCCGACGTGCCGGTGGTCACGCCTTCGGCGTCGAGCCGCGCGTCGCTGATCGACTACGGACTGCGCGATGTCACCGTCATTCCGCCGGGCATCGACGTCCAACCCCGGCCGGCCGGGGTGCGAGAGACACGTCCGACGGTCGCCTTCGTCGGTCGCCTGTCCTCCAA
>JAVEEH010000203.1 GCA_030840545.1 Frankiaceae bacterium
CCAGGACGCACGCGTCGACACCGGGATCGGCGGCCAAGACCGGCAGCACCTTGCCGAACAAGCTGCTGTCGGTGAGCAGCGCGGCGGTGACGTCGATGGGGTTCGTCTTGGTCGCGAACCGCGGCAGGACCGCGTCGAGCGCGGCCGTCGTGTCGGGGCCCAGCCGAGCCAGCGGCAGCTCGTGGTCGGCGGCGGCGTCGGCGGCGAGGACACAGACGGCACCGGAGTTGCTGACCACCGCGAGATTGCTGCCCCGTGGTTGCCAGTCCTGGAGATAGAGCTCGGCAGCAGCGACCAGCTCGAGCACGTTCCGCGCCCGCCATATCCCGCACCGCGCAAAGAAAGCATCGACGACGCGGGTCTCGTTGGCGAGCGCGCCGGTGTGTGAGGCTGCGGCCCGCTGCCCGTCGGCGCTGCGACCTCCCATCAAGGCGATGATCGGCACACCGCGGCGCACCGCCGCGCGAGCGGCCGCCTCGAGCGCGGTCGGGTCCCGGATGTCCTCGAGATAGAGCAGCAGCAGCCGGATCTCAGGGTCGGCGACAACGGTTTCCGCAAGCTCGCCCACCGACACGTCGAGGTCGTTGCCGGTGCCGTGCGCATAGCGAACGCCGATGCCTCGCCGGCGAAGCAACCCGTAGGGGACGGAGCACATCGCCCCGCTCTGGCTGATGACGGCGACGGGCCCGTCCGCGGGCGGCTGTTCGGTGAACATCGTCGAGAACCCGAGCACCGCGCCGGTCGCGAAGTTGGCGAGGCCCTGGGAGTTGGGTCCGACGAGGCGCATCCCTGCGTCGGCAGCCGCTGCACTCATCTCTGCCTGCAGCCGGTGGCCCTCCGGGTCGTCGGTTTCGCCGAAGCCCGAGGCCATGATGATGCAGCCCTTCACACCGCGGCGGGCACAAGCGGCGACCGCGGTTGCCGCCGCCGCGCCGGCGACGGCGATCAGCGCGACGTCCGGGACGACCGGCAGCGCGTCGACATCCGGGTAGGCCGGAAGGCCTTGCACGGTCTCGCGGGTGGGGTTGACCGGCAGCACGATGCCCTTGAACCCGAACTCGCTCATGTAGCGAATCGGTCGACCACCGATCTTCTCGGGGTCGTCGGACGCCCCGACGATCGCGACCGACGTCGGGTCGTGCAGGAAGCCCAGCGTCGTCCCGCTCATGGCCCGGCCGCCTCGAAGAACGGCAGCAACGCCGGCTGGTCAGACTCACCCGGCCGGATCAGGAAGACAACGCGCACCGGTGACCCGACGACCGTTTCTGGGGCGCAGCGGCCCATGACCCGGACGCCTTCGTCGAGATCGACGAGAGCGATGCCGACCGGACCGGGCTCGTCGACGGCCCCGGCCGCCACCCGGTGAACAGTCGTGTGGGCGACGACCTGACCTGTCCCGGCCGCGGGGACAGTCACCACGTCGGGGCTGCCGCAAGCGGGACACGCGTCCCTGCTGATGTACCAGCGGTGGGCGCAGGAGCGGCAGCGGCTGACCAGGATGACCGGCTCCCCCGTCGTCCAGTCCCGGTCGGGAGTCACGGTGGTGGTGACCATCACGCCGCCTCGAGAACGACGGTGACATGCGCCGACATGACGCCGCCGTCAGCATGGACCAGCGCGCGGCGTACCTGTCGAGGCACCTGGCGCTCGCCGGCCTCGCCGCGCAGCTGCATCACCATCTCTACGAGGTGGGCCATCCCGCCGGCGACCCCCGCGTGGCCGTAGGAGAGCAGGCCACCGTGGGTGTTGAGCGGGATCCGCCCGGTCCGGTCGAACTCCCCCGCGGCCGCCATCGCTCCCGCCTTGCCGGGAGCCGCCAGGCCGATCTCCTCCAGAAGCATCGCGAGTGTCACCGTGAAGCTGTCGTAGATCCCGGCGAGGTCGATGTCGTCGAGGGTCACGCCGGCCCGGCGCAGCGCCTCCTGCGCCGAACGACGGGCGCCCAGGTCCTCGAGATCGGCTTCGGTCACGTGCTGATGCAGATGCGCCTGCCCCATCCCGGCCACCCGGACGTCGCGACTCGATGAGGGCTCCGCCAGCACGACGAACGCCGCGCCGCCGTCCGACACCGGACAGCAGTCGAGGAGCCGCAGCGGCGCAGCGACCAGCTTCGAGCTCTCAACGTCCGCCACGCTGATGGGCACCCGAAACTGCGCCCCGGCGTGCGCGGCAGCATGTGCACGCATCTGGACCGCGAGAGGCGCCAGGGCCGCCGGCGCGAGGCCATGGCGGTGCAGATACGCGGACGCGAGCAACGCGTAGTAAGCGGGCACGTTCGCACCGAGCGGGACTTCGTACGCCGGATGGCCGACCTGAGCGAGGGTGCGCATCGAGGTGTCCGTGCTCTGCCCGCTGGCCCGGTCCTCGCCCGCGACCACGAGCACGCGCGCAGCCTCGCCGGCAGTGACGAGTGCCTCGGCCTGGTTGAGCATCGCGAGCCCCGTCGCTCCGCCGACGCTCGTGCCGAACGCGATCCGGGGCCGGATGCCGATCCGCTCCGCGAGCAGGTTCGCGGGCATGAGATGACCGAGTGTCGTCGCGTAACCCACGAGCACCCCGTCGACGTCGCGGTGGGTCAGACCGGCATCGGCCAACGCGGTCCGTGCGGCCCGGACCTGCCAGTCGAGCGCGGAGGGGCCGGGCTGCCTGCCGAAGCTGGTCAGCCCGACACCGGAGATCCACCCCATGCGCGCTCCGCGGATCGTCGTCGTACGCCGGCGCGCGGCTGCGCCGCGCCCGCACCATCGTCCGATCGCACCACACCGGAACGCTGTCCCATATCGGGACGGAGGCGCTCGGTCTAGAAGAAGTGCTTGTCCGGGTCGAGCTTGTAGCTGCGCATCTTGCGATAGAGCGTCGAGCGGGAGATGCCCAGCAACTTCGCGGCGAGAACTTTGTTGCCCTCGGAGCGCTGGATCGCCGACATGATGGCGTCGAGCTCGACCTGCTCCATCTGGGTGAGCTCACGGCGACTCGAATACTGCCCGAGCCAAGCCGGCAGCATCTCGACGGTGACCTCCCTCAGCCCGGCGGAGGCGATGATGCCGCGAACGACCGATTCCAGCTGACGGATGTTGCCGGGCCACTGCGCACGGGTCATCGCGACGAGCGCGCCGTGGCTGAGGCGCGGGGTGCGGTCGCCGGCGTGCCGAGTGATGATCTGAGCGACCAGGTCCTTGATGTCCTCGCGCCGCTCGCGCAGGGCGGGCACTTCGAGCCGGGCGACACCGACCTGGTCGAGCAGTCGGCGTTGGGCCGGCTTGCTCGCCCAGGCCTCCACGGCGTCGGCCGTCGCGACCAGGTGTGGGGCCGACGGACGACCGACCAGCTCGTCGACCTGTGCTGACAGCCCAACGGCCGTGTCGTCGTCGAGCGCGTCGAGGTGGCGGAGGACAACGACCCCCGATCGCTGAGTCAGGTCGACACGCATCCGCGCGAGCCACTCGGCGCCGCCCTCGCCCGCAGTCGTGCAGTCGATGACGTGCAGCGGATCGTCGCCTGCTGCCGGGGCGAACATCGCCTTGAGCAGGCTCAGTTTGCCCGTGCCCGCCTCGCCGACCACGGCGATCGGCAGGTCGGACAAGCGGTGCACGGCAGCCGCCCGAAGAGTCGACTGCCAGGCCGGGCTCCGCCCGGGCAGGAGCTGCTGCGCCTCGGGCCAGCCATCCGATTCGGCCGGCCGCAGGCGCGGCGCGGCCCCCGTCACGTGCGGTCGCGCGGCCGGAGCTCGGCTGCTCATCGCTATCGCGACCGCAACGTCGGCGCCTTCGTCGACTTCGAGGAGGGCGCCGGCGAGCCGGCCGTCGACCATGAGGGGTGAGCACCGCAGCGCCGCGACGCTGTTCCCCGTCGGGATGAAGATGGCGCGGCTGCCACGGCCGGCCCGGCGAGTGGCCACGGCCTCCGTGGCGAACTGCCAGATGAGGGCCTGGTCGAGGCCCTCGAGGAGCCGGGCCGCCCGCGGCCCGGCCATGAACACGTCCTCGCCGACCACTGCCACCGACCCCCCGGCCCGGTTGGCGGTGAGGAACGTGTCGAGCAGCATCCGCTCGCGCAGCGACGCCTGGTCGAGCAGTCGGTGCTCGATCTCCTGGGCAGTGCTGGTGATCAGCGGGGTGAGCAGTGGGCTCGCGGAGTCCACGTCGGAGTTGAGCGTGACGATGCCTTCGAGCTTGTGCGTGAGCGGGTTGTGGATCGGAGCGCCGACGCAGGTGAAGGTGCTCAGCGCCTCGGCGTAGTGCTCCGGGCCGACGATCATGCGCGCCCGGCGGTCCTCCGCGACCGTGCCGATGCCGTTGGTCCCGATGAACTGCTCCGAGCCGGATGCGCCGACGATCGAGGAGATGCGCTCCATCTGCAGGAGGATTCCGGAGTCCGGCGCCACCCAGCGCCGGATGATCCGAGCGTTTCGGTCGGACAGGAGCACCCCGGCGCGGAGTCCGCTGAAACGGTCGGCGAGTTTGGCCAGCACCGGCTCGGCCGCTATGCAGAGCGGACTGTCCGTGATCACGTCGTCCTCGTAGTGCAACGTTGGCGCGAGCGGGCTCGCACCGCTCATCCGCGACCGGCGCCAGGAGGTCAACACCTCGGGCCGGACTTTCACCGCGAGCTGCTCGCCCACCTCGCCGTCGGCGAAGAACTCTTCCCGGGCGCGGTAGACGGCGCGTAGGGGAACGCTCATCGGACCTCCCGTGGCGCGCGGGCCCAACGCAACGTCCCGGGCGTCCGGAGGTCCGTCACAACGGCTCTGATGCCACTGTGACACACAAGGTCGTCGGCGTACATCTCCCGGACATCTAGCCCTAACCTGCTGGTGACGTCGGAGCCGGGAGCTGGGCGTCGGCTTGCCGGAGCAGGTTTTTCTGGATCTTGCCGGTGGACGTCTTGGGCAGGGCGCCGAAGACGACTGTCCGTGGGGCCTTGAAGTGCGCAAGGTGCTGGCGGACGTGCGCGACGATGTCGGCGGCCGAGACCTGGGCATCCGGCCGGATCGACACGAACGCGACGGGGACCTCGCCCCACTTCTGATCGGCGACGCCGACGACGGCCGACTCCAGCACACCGGGATAGGCGTCGATCACGCGCTCGACCTCAACGGACGCGATGTTCTCGCCGCCGGAGATGATGATGTCCTTCGAGCGGTCGCGGATCTCGAGATAGCCGTCCGGATGCTGGACGGCGAGGTCGCCGGTGCGGAACCAGCCGTCGACTTCGGCGAGGGCGGTGGCCTCGTCGTCGCGGTAGTAGCCCAGCATCACGTCGTTGCCACGGGCGACGATCTCGCCGATCGTGACTCCGTCGGCGGTGACGTCCGCCCCCGCAGCATCGATCACGCGGAGCCGCTCGCCGATCACGTTCCCGACCCCCTGGCGGGCCTTCAGCGTTGCCTGCTTCTCCGCCGGCAGTGCGCGCCACTCGGGTTGCCAGTCATTGATGGCGACGGGTCCGAATGTCTCGGTAAGACCGTAAAGGTGCGTCACGTCCATGTTCAGGTCTGCCATCCGGGCGAGCAACGTCGGGCTCGGTGGGGCGCCTCCGGTCTGCACCCGCACGGCGTGGCCGGCGAGTGCGCCGGCGCCGGCCTCCGGCGCGTTGGCGATCATCGTGAGCACGGTGGGAGCGGCGCTGAAATGCGTGACGTTTTCTGCTTGCAGCAGATGCCAGATCTGGCTCGGGTCGACGCTGCGCAGACAGATGTGACGGGCGCCGGCAGCGGTCACTGCCCAGGTGAAGCACCAGCCGTTGCAGTGGAACATCGGCAGCGTCCAGAGATACCGGCTGTCGGCGCCGAGGCCGGCATGGAACGCCATCGCCAACGACTGCAGGTAGGCACCCCGGTGGTGGTACATGACGCCCTTCGGGCGACCGGTCGTGCCGCTGGTGTAGTTGAGAGCCAGCAGCGCGCGCTCGTCGGAGCACGGCAGCGGCGCCGGCGCCGCCGCGGCCAACCGCTGCTCGTAGTCATCGCTCTCCCCACCCGCCAGCACGAGCCGCGCGCCGGTGGCTGTGGCCACCTCGCGCGCCAACGCCTCGAGCTCGACCGTCGCCACCAGCACCTCGGCCCCGGAGTGGGCGACGATGGTGACGAGCTCCTCGGCGGACAGGCGGATGTTCAACGTGACCAGCACCGCACCGCGCATCGGGACGCCGTTGTGCAGCTCCAGCATCACGTGGCTGTTGACGCACAGCGCCGCAACGCGATCACCCCGGTCGACGCCGAGCTCCGCAAGCGCGCCGGTGAGCCGCTGTGCGCGATCGAAGAGCTCGCCGTAGGTGAGCTGCCTCCCCTGGTCGACCACCGCGACCCGATCGCGAAACACGCGAGCTGACCGTTCGAGAAACGCCGACGGGGTCAGCTCGCGGAATGTGAACGACGCCACCCGCCGGCCTATCCGCCGACTCCGCCGAGCGAGACATACTTGACGTCGACGTACTCGTCGACGCCGAGCGGTCCGCCCTCGCGACCGATGCCGCTCTCCTTCACCCCGCCGAAAGGCGCCTGGACGGCGGAGATCGACGCGTCGTTGACGCCGACGGTCCCGTAGTCGAGCGCCTCGGTCATCCGGACGACCCGGTTGACGTCACGGGTGAAGAAGTACGCCGCCAGGCCATAGACGGTGTCGTTGGCGCGCGCGATGACGTCCGCCTCGTCGTCGAAGGGCAGGATCGCCGCGACCGGGCCGAACGTCTCTTCCCTGGTCAGGTCCATGGTGTCGTTGACGCCGGTCAGGACGGTTGGTGCGTAGAAGTTGCGGCCGGGCGCATCGGCGACCGTCACCCGCTCGCCGCCGAGAACCACTGTCGCGCCCTTGGCTCGGGCGTCAGCGACGTGCCGCTCCACCTTGTCCAACGCGGCGTCCTCCACGAGCGGGCCGACACCGACGCCAGGATCGACGCCGTTGCCAACCTTGAGCGCCTGCAGCCGTTCGACCAGCCGCTGGGTGAACGTCTCGACCACCGGCGCCTGGACGAAAATCCGGTTGGCGGACACGCACGTCTGGCCCATGTTGCGCATCTTCACCGCGACGGTCTGGTCAACGGCGTGGTCGAGGTCAGCGTCGGCGAACACGATCAACGGCGCATGACCACCGAGCTCGAGCGACACCCGCTTCATCGTCTCGGCCGCGCCGCGCATCAGCAGCTTGCCGACTTCGGTGGATCCGGTGAACGACACCGCGCGCACCCGCGCGTCCTCCATGATGGCGGCCGCCAGCGGGACCGGGTCCAGCCCGGGCACGATCGCCAGCACTCCCTTGGGCAGACCCGCCTCGTGGAAGCAACGCCCGATCTCCAGAGCCGACAGTGGGGTCAGCTCGGCCGGCTTGACGACCATCGTGCAGCCGGCGGCAAGCGCGGCACCGAGCTTGCGCAAGATCTGCAGCGAGGGAAAGTTCCATGGGGTGATCGCCGCCGTGACCCCGAGCGGCTGCTTGATGACGGTGATGCGCTTCTCCCGGCTCGTCGCCGGGATCGTCATCCCGTAGATGCGCCGGGCCTCCTCGGCGAACCACTCGATGAAGCCGATGCCGTACTCCAGCTCACCCCGCGACTGGTCGAGTGGCTTGCCCTGCTCCAGCGTCATCACCCGAGCGAGGTGGTCGATGTCGGCACGCATCACTGTGGCGGCGCGACGCATGATCTGCGAGCGCTCGAGCGCGACCGACGTGCCCCATGCCGGCTGTGCGGCCGCGGCCGCGTCGATCGCGCGTTGCATGTCCTCGCGACCGGCATCCGCGACCTTCGTCAGTGTTTCGCCGGTGGCCGGGTTGTCCACCCCGAAGGTGACGCCGCTGGCCGCGTCAGACCATTCACCGTTGATGAACAGCTGGCTCAACAGGTCAGCCATACGTCCTCGCTCTCGATGGTTGTGCTACCTACGCGTTCGGCACCACACCGGCGCGCGCGACCTGCCGCGCCGCGCCTCGCTGGATGGCCTCGGTGATCTCCGCGAGGCTGTAGTCGCGGTCGGTGAGCCGCCCGAACGGATAGTCCTCGTGCACACGCGCCAGGAACTCGATCGCCTTGTGGAGATACCAGGGGTCATAGCGCAAGAAGCCGCGAACCGTCAGGTTCTTCCGCGTGATCAGGCCCGGCGTCAGTGCGACCTCGTGGGCCGGCCCGACGTTGATGTTCCCGACCGACGCGATCCGCCCGCCGATCCCAGCGAGCTCGACCGACTCCGGGAAGGCGGCGGCGACGCCAGTCACCTCCAGCACGACATCGGCCCCGTCGCTGCCGGTCAGCTCCTGCACTCGCTTTGCCCGGTCGAGGGGTGTGGTGTGCTCTCTCATGTCGATCACGTCGTGCGCGCCGAACGCGCGGGCGAGCTCGAGCCGCTCCGGCACCGCGTCGACGACGAAGACCCTGGCCCCCCGGTCGCGGGCCACCGCCGCCGCATAGAGGCCCAGCCCGCCGGCACCCTGGATGACGATGTTTTCGCCGCTGCGCAGGTCGATGCGGTCGAGGGCGAAGAGCATCTGGGCAAGCCCGCAGTTCGCGCCGGCGACAGTCTCGTCAGAGAGCGCGTCGGGCACCTTGTAGAAGTACTGCTCGGGATCGACGTAGTAGTGCGTCGCGAAGGCGCCGTAGAAGTGCGGGGCTTCCTCCGGGCGGCGCGCCCACAGCCGCAGCGAGTTGCGACAGAGACTGAACTCGCCCTTCAGACATCCGGCGCAGCGGCGGCACGCGAGAAAATAGACAGCGACGACACGATCGCCCAGCTCGACCGGCTCGCCGGCGTAGTCCGTCGTGACGCCGGCGCCGAGCGCATGAACCCGCCCGACGAACTCGTGCCCGAGGACGGAGTTGCGCAGCAGCGGGCTCTCGTAGTGGTAGATGTGCACGTCGGACCCGCAGACGTTGGCGCGAGTGACCTCGAGGACCACCGCGCCCGGTTCAGGATCGGGGACGTCGAACTCCTTGAGCTCCACGGTCTCCGGGCCGACGAGAGCGGCGACCTGACCCTTCATGTGCCTAGTAGATGTCCCGGTCGCGCTGGCGGGGTGTCCGCGTTTGGCACACGTGCGGCCAGGCCACCGTGTGCCGAAACGGGACAGGACCGGGCCGACACCGCAGGACATGGTGGGCGCCTGGCGACGCAACCGGCGTCCGCGGCGTCCCTGGAGGGCCGGCAGATGAGCTCCTTTGGCACGGCCAAGCGGTTGTGGGCCCTCGACTCGCCGACCTTCACGGTCGAGGCGAACACGCTCATGTATGGCCTGAGCGGCGAGCTGACCATCCCCATGCCGGCGTACCTCA
>JAVEEH010000052.1 GCA_030840545.1 Frankiaceae bacterium
GTCGGTGAACGTCAGCCGGCCGGTGGCCATGGTCTCCTGAAGGAGCTCCGCGAGGCCCGGCTCGAACAGCGGAGCCTGCCCGGCCGCGAGCTGGCCGATGCGCACGGGATCGACATCGAGCCCGACGACCTCGTGGCCCAGCCAGGCGAAGCACGTCGCCGTGACCGTGCCCACGTAGCCGGTGCCGATGACGGCGACTCGTGTCACAGCGAGCCAGGATATCCGCGCATGATCCTTACAACGAACTGCGGCCACGAACCTCGCTGCCGGGCGCCAGCGGCGGCATCCGGGTTCGGCCCTATCTAGTTCCTTATGACTAGTGGCAACCACCCGAACGAGTCATGCGGCGCTCCCGTCGGACAGCCGAAATCTAGCCGGACGGCCACTCTGTCCGTTGCTCAGGACCGGGGGGCTCATGCGGCAGGACTCGCAAACCGTGCCGGTCACGGTCACGGTGCACGCGCCGCAGCACCACCCGTCCGGGCACCCCGGCGGGGGGCTGCCGTTCACCGGAGCCCCGCTCGACGTCATGGCCGCCATCGGCCTGGTGCTCGGGCTGGCCGGGGCGGCCGTCATGACCGCCGTACGACGCAAGAGCACCGCACCGCCAACCGCTCGACTCGGGAGCCCAGCGTGACCACCTTCTCCGCCCGCAGGCAGGTCGTCCTCGCCGGCGCCGCCGTCATGGCCCTGGCCGGCTCGAGCCTCGGCGCCTTCGCCGACAGCTCCTCCGTGCCCGTCACGACGCTCGTCGCCACCGGCACCCGCACGCTCTCGGTGACCGACGTCACCGGCGCCTCCATCGGCACCAACGGCCTGCCGCTCGGCACCGGTCACGGCGGCGCCTTCCTCGTCAACGTGACGGACACCCGCTACAAGAACGCCGGCTACCAGGTCTCCGCGACGATGACCAACCTCTACCCCTACGCCACGAACGCGTTCGACTTCAACGGCACGCCGATCCCGGCGAGTGCGGTGAGCGTGTCCTACCCGTCCGGTCTGCTGGACCTCGTCAACATCAAGAGCCTGGTCACGCCGGTGCTGCACCTCACCGGGTCGCTCAACCTCGGCGCTCTCCCGCTGCCGATCAGCATCGACCAGACCGTCAACGGCACCGCGACGATGGCGCAGAGCCTCGCCAACACGGTGACGAAGTCGACCCTCGCCGCTGCCCTCAGCCAGCTGCCGGTGACGTTGCAGACGGGCGACGTCGGCGCGTTCACCAGCGCCGCCGGGCTGCCCGGTGAGCCGACCGCGCACCCGAACCCGACCAGCCTCAACCTCATGAGCGGCAACGCCCAGCAGCCGCTGGCAAGCGCGCTGGTGACGGCGCTGAACACCACGTACGGCGGACTGACCGCGCAGCAGCTCGTCACCGCCGGTCTGGTCGACCAGAACGCTGTCATCAGCGCGGTGGCACAGCAGGCGGGCATCACGCCGGACCTCATCACCAACGCCGAGCAGACCGCGATCATGACGAACCTCACCGGCACGATCAACGCGCTGACCGGCAGCGTGCTCGGGCAGACCGGCTCCTACAACACGATGCCCGCGCTCGCCATCGACGTCCCCACATCGATCGCGGCAGGCACCTACCGCGGTCAGCTCGTCGTCACGCTGATGGACAAGTAAAGGCCTACGCTTCGCGTCGTGAAGTCGCCCGCGATCGTCGTCGCCGTCCTGGCGGTGACGATCGCCGTCGCGGCACCCGCAGTCGCGGTGCAGACCGACACGTTCGGTCTGCAGGCGAGCGGCTCACGAACGAAGATGCTGCACCCACCCGGCGGCAGCCCGGTGCATGACAGCGTCGTCGTCTACAACCGCACGACCTCGCCCGTCACCGTCGACCTCGACGTCATCAGCGAGACGCTGCGCCCCGACGGCACCTTCACTCCCGGTGCGTCCGGCGCGGGGCTCGCCGCCGACGTCCAGCTCGCGATCCGGCAGGTCACGCTCGGCGCCAGGGCGCGACGCACGATCGGCGTCACCATCAACCGTCCGGACCACGCCACGGTCGCGAGGTATGCGGCGGTCACCGCCGTCGCGGCCGGCGCGGCACCGAGCGGCGGGGTCGGCGTACAGGAGCGGCTCGCCGTCCTCGTCGGCATCACCGCGGACGGGCGACACCCGAGCGGCGGCTCCGACTCGGGCGGTGCGCGGGTGGCGGCGACCATCGCGGCCGCGCTGCTGCTCGCGATCGGCGGCGCCGCATTGGTGGCCCGCCGGCGGGGTGGCCTACATTTCGGACATGCCTCTCGACCCTGAGCTCCAAGCCCTGCTGGCCGGCCTCGCTGCGATGAACGCGCCGCCCCTCAGCCAGGGCACGCCCGAGTCCGCGCGTGCCGGGTTCCGCTTCATGACCGTCGATATGCGCCAACCCGCCAGCGTCGTACCGGTCAAGGAGACGGAGGACATCTCGATCCCGACCGACAGCGGCACGATCGGCGCCCGGGTCTACCGGCCCGACACCGACACCGCCGGCACCCTCCCGACGGTCGTGTTCGTGCACGGCGGTGGGTTCGTCATCGGTGACATCGAGACGCACGACAACCAGTGCCGCTCCGTCTGTGCCGGCGCGGACGCGGTCGTCGTCAGCATCGACTACCGGCTCGCGCCGGAGGCGCCATGGCCGGCCGCGGTCGAGGACGCGCACGCCGCGCTGCGATGGTCCGCCGCGCACATCGACGAGCTCGGTGGCGACCCCGACCGGCTCGCCGTGGCCGGCGACAGCGCGGGCGGCAACATCGGCGCGGTCGTCGCGCAGCTGTGTCGCGACGAGGGGCCGCCGCTTGCTGCGCAGCTGCTCATCTATCCCGGCACCGACATGGACGCGGACGGGCCCTACCAGTCCCGCGTCGACAACGCCGAGGGCTACTTCCTCACCGCCGACGACATGATGTGGTTCAGCGACCACTACGTGGGCGCGGCATCGGACCGGGCCGACCCACGCATGTCGCCGCTGAAGGCTGCCGACCTTGCCGGGTTGGCGCCGGCCGTTGTCGTGACCGGCGAGTTCGACCCGCTGCGCGACGAGGGCGAGGCCTACGCCGAGGCGCTGCGCGCCGCCGGCGTCGAGGTCGACGCGCAGCGTTATGACGGGATGATCCACGGCTTCTTCGACATGGGCCCCCTGTCGAAGGCGGCGCAGGCGGCCACCGACGACACCATCCGACGGTTCCGCGCGCTGCTCTGGCGCTGACGCACGTGCCGGGTCGACGGCTGGTCATCAAGGTCACCGCGGGCGCGGAGGCGCCCGAGCGGTGCGCGCAGGCCTTCACGGTGGCCGCGACCGGCGTCGCGAGCGGCGCCGAGGTGTCGCTGTGGCTGACCGGCGAGGCGTCGTGGTTCGCGTTGCCGGGGCGCGCCGAGACGTTCGAGCTGGCGCACTCACCGCCGCTCGTCGACCTGCTCGACGCGGTGCTCGCCGGCGGCCAGGTGACCCTCTGCACCCAGTGCGCGGCCCGGCGCGAGATCGGCGCCGACGACCTGCGCGCCGGCATCCGCATCGCCGGCGCCCAGACGTTCGTCGAGGAAGTGCTCGCCGAAGACGCGCAAGCCCTCGTCTACTAGTCCACCGCCGCGACCTGACAGACGCTGAGCACGCTAGGGCGTGCTGTGCGTCTGACTAGTCGTGGCCTGGCGTTGCGCGGGTACGACGGGGGGCGACCCGGGTGTGCCGTCCGCGTTGCGTTTGTCGTGCCGGTTGCGCCGCCGCCAGAACAGCCACAGCGCCAGCCCGATCGCGAGCAGCAGGATCAGGCCGATCGCGACGGGCACGAGGACGTTGCGGTTCTTGGCCAGCGGCACGGCATGCGCCTTCACCGGCTTGGCAGCGGTGCCGGCTGAGCGCGGAAACGACAGGCGGCCGGTGACGGCGTGCTGCACGTAACCGGACCGCAGTGTCATCTTCGCGAGCCAGGGCCCTACCGGCGTCTGCTTGTCGAGCGCGACCGTGACGTCACCCGACTCGCCGATGCCCAACGTGCGAGGCACCTGCACGTCGTACGGCCCGGCGCGGAGGCCGCCCGGTCCGCCGGAGAGCTGCAGCCGCCCACCGAGGTCGAGTGCGCGACCGCCGGTGTTGGTGACCTGCGCACTCACCACCGGGGTGCCGTCCTTGTCGCGGGCGGCGGTCAGTGTCGAGATGGCGAAGTTGCTGGCGGGCTCGCCACCGGCGCCGACGTCGAGGTAGACGCGCACACCGACACGGGTCGCGATCGAGACGCTCGGGTTGCTGGCCTGCGGCGGCGCGGGCAGCTCCGCCACGATCGTCGCGTAGCGCTCGCCCTTCGGCACGGTCGGTGGCACGTGGATCAGGACGGTCACCGCCGCGGACTTGCCGGGTTGCAGGTCGACGGTGGCCGGCGAGACCTGCATCCACGAGGTCAGCTCGTTGGTCGCGCGTCCGGCGGCCACCTGCCACCCGGCACTGTCGATGCTCGAGGCGACCGCATACATGTTCAAGCGCACCGGCCGGGCCGTGAAGTCGCTCACCTGCACGTGCCTCGTGAGAACAGCGCCGGGGCGGACGAAGTCGTCGATGTAGATGTGGGCGCGCGGGTCGTTCTTGCGCGACACCGACGCGTCGAGCAGCTTGATGCCGATCCCGTGCTGGGCCGCGACGCGGCCGGCCGCGGCAGCCGGCGGGCCGGCCGACGCGGCGGCGGGGAGGGCGAGGCCGACACCGGTGACGACAGTCACGACGAGTGCGGCACAGCGGTGGGGCAGGCGCTTCACGAATGCTCCTGGGTGGGCAACCAAGGCCGTTGCAGAGGTCGTCGGCATCTCTGCCGATGTGCTGAAGCGAACGGCGCGACCCCGCAGGAGGAGGCCGCGCCGTTCGCGTTGATTGGTCGGGATTGTCAGCTGGCGGTCTGGGTGACCGTGCCGCTGTAGCTGCCGGCGATGGAGTTGGCCGGGATGGTGACGCTGACGGTCGGGTTGTAGGTCGTGCTCGCCGAGCCGACCACGCCGGTCAGGGTCAGGATGGTCGCGCCACCCGAAGCGCCGATCGTCTGGCCGGTCAGGGTCGGAACCGCGACCGCGACACCGGTCGGCGTCGTCGCGCCCGAGGAGCCGGTCGCGTTGGACTTCGCGATCGTGTCGCCGGAGCCGTCGGAGAAGTCGGTGGTGACCATGTTGACGGTGACGGTGTGCGCCAGCGAGCCGCGGGCATCGGTCACGGTCGAGTTGCCGAGCGTGCCGCTCACGGAGGTTCCCGTGACGCCGAGGTTGCCGGCAGCGGTGAGGCCGGCGGAGCTCGGCGCCGAAAGCGTGAGCGATCCACCGGTCAACGTGAAGGTCACGTTGGTGTCGGCCGCGTTGGCTGCGGTCGGCACGAGCGCTGCCACCGACGCGGACGTCAGAGTGGCCAGTGCGAGGGCGAGGGTCTTGCGCATGTGGTCATCCTCCGGGGCTGGAGTCGCCGGCGGGGGGGGTGCGGCGACTGCTTACAGAGGACTAGATCGGAGTAGTCGCAAGACGGGTGGATGACTAGTTGTGACTATCTTGATCTTGGGCCTTTCGGAGCAGTCGTGGGTCGATCGGCGGCGGACGAATCGGCCCACATCCGGGCATCCGCTAGCGGTTCGACCCGCCCGCACGGGGTGTCTGCGGCTAGGTTTGCGCCGTGCCCGACCTCGCGGTGACCCTCGATCCGGCCATGTCCGCGGTGCTCGACCAGGTGCTTCTCGGCTTGTTGCCCGCGGACGCGCTTCCCGCCGCCGACGTGTTCCTCGACGAGGAGGGCGCGCCGGTCGCTCGGCGCGAGGCGGGTCGGCTCGTCGCGCTGCGGCCGGCCCGCTGGCCGGCGCCCGCCGAGGTCCGCACCGACAAGCCGGTCGTCGTCGCGGGTGCCGGCGAGATCCCGGCGGGCGATCTCCCCACCGGCGCGGTCGTGCTGCTCGCGGCCGGCGGCATCCGCATCGACGACGCCCGCTGGCCCGCGTGGGCGGCCGCGTGGTCGCACGGCGCCGCGTCGGTCGTCCAGATGCCGGTGCCACCGGCCGACGCCGCGACCCGAGCGGCCGAGCTGGCCGCGGCGTACTCGTCCGGACCGCTCCTCGAGGTCGACACCGTCGCGCACGGCGTCGGTGCCGGGCGGACGCTGTTCTTCACCGGGTTGTCCGGGTCGGGCAAGTCGACGGTCGCCCGCACATTGGTCGAGCGGTTGGCGGGCAGCCGCACCATCACGCTGCTCGATGGTGACGTCGTGCGCACCCACCTGTCCAAGGGGCTCGGGTTCTCCGCGGCCGACCGCGACACCAACATCCGCCGCATCGGCTGGGTCGCGGCCGAGGTGACCAAGCACGGCGGGCTGGCCGTGTGCGCACCGATCGCGCCCTACGACGAGACCCGGCGGTGGGTGCGCGAGCGGGTCGAGGCCGCCGGCGGTCCGGGGGCCTTCGTGCTCGTCTGGATCTCGACGCCGCTCGAGGTCTGCGAGGCGCGCGACGTCAAGGGCCTCTATGCCAAGGCACGCGCGGGTGAGATCACCGGCTTCACCGGCATCGACGACCCCTACGAAGCACCGGCCGACGCCGAGCTCGTCATCGACACGTCGTTGGTGTCACTCGATGACGCCGTCGACCGCGTCATCGCGTTCCTCGAACAGCCCTGACCCCTGCGCTAGCGTTCGGTGGCGTCCTGGCCGGCGAGATGGCGTACGGCGTCGAGCAGCGGCTCGGCCAGGTCCGGGTGACAGATCAGCAGGTCGAGCGTCAGGCGCTCCGGGGTGTTGAACTCCAGCGGCGCCCCGTCGAGGCGACTGACGTGCAGCCCGGCTGCGGCCGCCACCGCGGCCGGCGCCGCCGAGTCCCACTCCTTCATCCGCCCGCTGTGCACATAGGCGTCGACGTCACCGAGCACGACCGACATGGCCTTCATGCCGGCGCTGCCGATGGGCACCGCAACCGCTCCGGTGCGCTCGGCCACCTCGTCGAACCAGACCGGCCGACGGGTGCGGCTCACCGCGAGCCGGGGCGCACCGTCGGGCGCGCCCCGCTGAGGCAGCGGCTGCATGCCGCCGTCAGCACCGGTCAGCTCACCGACCGTGGTCAGCGTCCGGCCCAGGCCGGGCAGCGCCACCGCGCCGGCCACCAGGCCCGCACCGCGCTGCCACAGCGCCACATGGACGGCCCAGTCGGTGCGGCCCTCCTCGCCGTACTCGTGAGTCCCGTCGAGCGGGTCGACGATCCAGACCCGGTCACCGGTCAGCCGGGCCAGGTCGTCGGCTGCCTCCTCGGAGAGCACCCAGTCGGCCGCACGCGCCCGCTGCAGTGCCGCACCCAGCAGCTCCTGCGACTTGGCGTCGCCGGCCTTGCGCAGCGCAGCCGGGTCGTCGAAACCCGTCTCCTCGCGCAGCGCGAGCAGCAGCTCGCCCGCCTGGGTCGCGAGCTCGCCGGCAAGCTCGGCGTCGGCGCGATCGTCGCTCACAGGATCATGCCGGCGCCGACGGTGGCGCCGGTCGACTCCTCGATGAGCAGGAACGAGCCGGTGATGCGGTTGCGCCGGTATTCGTCGACGAACAGCGGCTGGGTCGTCCGCAGCGTGACCCGGCCGATCTCGTTGAGCGACAGTGTGTCGGCCGTCTCGTCGCGGTGCAGCGAGTTGATGTCGATGCGGTATTCGAGCTCCCGCACCTGACCGCGCACATTGCGAGTCGTGTGCTTGATGGCATACATGCCACGAACTTGCAGCGGCTGGTCGGCGAGCCAGCAGATCATCGCCTCGACGTCCTGGGTGACCCGCGGCTGGTTGTGCGGGCGGCAGATCATGTCGCCGCGACTCACGTCGACGTCGTCGCCGAGCCGGATCGTCACGGACATCGGCGCGAAGGCTTCCTTGACGGCTCCGTCGGCGGTGTCGATCGACTCGATCGTGGTCGCCAGGCCGCTCGGCAGCACGACGACGTCGTCGCCCGGCTTGAACACGCCACCCGCAACCACACCGGCGTAACCGCGGTAGTCGTGCAGCTCGCGGTTGGTCTGGTGCTGCGGCCGGATGACGTACTGCACCGGGAAACGCGCATCGATGAGGTTGCGGTCACTCGCGATGTGCACCTGCTCGAGGTGGTGCAACAACGACGAGCCGTCGTACCACGGCATGTTGGCGCTGCGATGAACGACGTTGTCGCCGAGCAGGGCAGACACCGGGATGAACGTCAGGTCACCGATGTCGAGCTTGCTCGCGAACTGCCGGAACTCGTCGCGGATGCGCTGGAAGACCGTCTCGTCGTAGTCGACGAGGTCCATCTTGTTGACGCACAGCACGAGGTGCGGCACCCGCAGCAGCGACGCGATGAAGGCGTGTCGCCGGGACTGCTCGACGATGCCCTGCCGGGCGTCGATGAGGATCAGTGCGAGGTTGGCGGTGGATGCACCCGTGACCATGTTGCGCGTGTACTGGATGTGTCCCGGGGTGTCCGCGATGATGAACTTGCGCTTCGGGGTGGCGAAATAGCGGTAGGCGACGTCGATGGTGATGCCTTGCTCACGCTCGGCCCGCAGCCCGTCGGTGAGCAGCGCGAGGTTGGTCTGCTCGTCGCCGCGGTCGCGCGAGGTGCGCTCGATCGACTCGAGCTGGTCCTCGAAGATCGACTTGGTGTCGTAGAGCAGCCGGCCGATCAGCGTCGACTTTCCGTCGTCGACGCTGCCCGCGGTGGCGAACCTCAGCAGCTCCACTAGAAGTAGCCCTCTTTCTTGCGGTCTTCCATGGCCGCCTCGGTGAGCCGGTCGTCGGCCCGCGTCGCCCCGCGCTCCGTCATCCGCGTCGCGGCCACCTCCGCGACGATGTCGTCGTAGGTCGCGGCGGTCGACTCGACCGCGCCGGTGATCGGGGCGTCGCCGACGGTGCGGAACCGCACGGTCATGGTGACGACCTCTTCGTGCTCCCGCGGCGAGTTGTGCTTGCCGACCGACAGCCACATGCCGTCGCGCTGGAAGACCTCGCGCTCGTGGGCGAAGTAGATCGAGGGCAGGTCGATCTCCTCGGCGGCGAGGTACTGCCAGACGTCGAGCTCGGTCCAGTTGGACAGCGGGAAGACCCGGATGTGCTCGCCCTTGTGGTGGCGGCCGTTGTAGAGGCTCCACAGCTCGGGGCGCTGGTTCTTCGGGTCCCACTGACCGAACTCGTCACGGAAGGAGAACACCCGCTCCTTGGCCCGCGCCTTCTCCTCGTCGCGGCGAGCGCCACCGAAGACCGCGTCGAAGCCGTTGTCGTTGATGGCGTCGAGCAGGGTCACGGTCTGCAGCGGGTTGCGGACCCCGTCGGGACGCTCGCGGACCCGGCCCTTGGCGATCGAGTCCTCGACGCTGGCCACGACGAGGCGGACGCCGAGCCGCTCGACGGTCGAGTCGCGGAAGTCGAGCACCTCGTCGAAGTTGTGGCCGGTGTCGATGTGCATCACCGGGAACGGCACCCGCGCCGGCGTGAACGCCTTGGCCGCCAGGTGGAGCATGACGACGGAGTCCTTACCGCCGCTGAACAGCAGCACCGGGCGCTCGAACTCGGCCGCGACCTCACGGATGATGTGGATCGACTCGGCCTCGAGCGCTTGCAGGTGCGACAGCTCGTAGGTTTGCGCAGTCACCGCACCATTATCCGGTACGACGACCGCTGACCGGTCGCCGCCCGCGGGGGTCAGGCGTACTGCGTCCAGGCGACCTGCATGCTGGGCTCGCCGTCGGGCGGGCACTTGCCGAAGATGTGGGTCGAGATCTCGCCTTCGCCCAACTGCGCGCCACCGAGCTCGCGGATGCCGAACTCCGTGATGACGGGAAAGGTCGTCTCGGGCAGCGCCCACACCTGGTGCTGGAGCGAGTTGACCACGCCCCGGGTCGGCGAGAACGAGGTCCACGTCACAGCGACGTTCATCGAGAAGGCGTTGACCAAGGCATCGTTGGTGCAGAAACCGAGGTTGGGCGTCGTGGCCAGGCCGGTGAGCGCAGCCTGCCGCACCGGGTCACCGGCGGGGTCGTTGCAGGTGGCGACACCGCTGAGCACCCACTTGAACGTGCCGTCGAGCTGCTTGTCGATCGTCACGCCACCACCACCGCTGCACGCGATCTGCGACGCGGCGAGCGCGTGCGGCGCCGGGCCGACACCCAGCAGCAGCCCGGACGCGGCGAGCGCGGTCGCCGACCCCCGGAGGACGATTCGCTTCAGACGTGACAGGGCGATGGGACCGTGCATGGGCTCTCCCGAGACTGAAGTTGGACGCACCTTCCCCATGTACGTCGAGAATCCTGCTGCGGTTCGGCAGATTTATGAATTATTTCCGCGAATCGGGTGGACGGTGCGAAACCAGCCGTAACCGGGCACAGGCAACAGTCCGCCTCAGCGGCGGCCGCGTTGTCGATAGCGTGCCGGGGTGATCGAGCCGCCCGCCAGTCGGCCTCGGGTCGACGTCGGTGTGGTCACGTGGAACACCCGGGACCTGACCGTCGAGGCGCTGCGCCGCCTGCTCGACACCGAGCAGGGCTGCGACCTGCGGGTGCTCGTCCAGGACAACGCCTCCAGCGACGGGACCGCCGAGGCCGTCCGCGACAAGGTGCCGGAAGCACTCGTCGACGTGTCCCCCGACAACGTCGGCTTCGCCGCCGGGGTCAACCGCCTGCTGGCCCGCAGCGACGCCCCGTGGTTCCTCGCGCTCAACTCCGACGCATGGCCGGCGCCCGGGGCGATCGGTGCCCTGGTCGCGGCCGCCGAGCGACACCCGCGGGCCGCGGCGGTGGCGCCGCGACTCGAGCGGCCGGACGGATCGCTCGAGCACTCCACGCACCCGCTGCCGTCGCTGCGGGTCGCGGCCGCGAGCGCGGTCGGTCTACGCGGTCAATGGGCCGAGCGGCACCTGCTGCACGGATCCTGGGCACACGACCGGGAACGCCCGGTCGACTGGGCCGTGGGAGCAGCGCTGCTGCTGCGGCGCGCGGCGGTCGCACAGATCGGTGGTCTCGACGAGAGCTTCTTCATGTACGTCGAGGACCTCGAGTGGTGCCACCGCGCCCGTCAGCACGGCTGGGAGATCTGGTTCACGCCGGAGGCGGTCGTGGTCCACGTCGGCAACGCCTCCGGCGAGCAGCGCTATGGCACGTCCCGCACCGCGACCTGGCTCGCCAACAGCTACATCTTCTACCGGCGTCACCACGGCGCGGCGTCGACCGCGGCCTACCGGGGACTCAACGCGGGCGGCGCCCTGCGCGGGGTCGCCCGTGGCGTCGTACGACGGGACCGGGGGCTCGCCCGGTTCTGGGCGCGGCAGGTGCCGCTGCACTTCGCCCGCCAGGTGCGGCCGACCGGTCGGCGGAAGGCCTGACCGTGCGCGTCCTGACGTTGACCAACCTCTATCCGCCGCACGCGCTCGGCGGCTACGAGATGTCGTGTGCCGACGTGATGCGACGGTTCACCGCCGCCGGTCACGACGTGCACGTCCTCACGACGCAAACCCGGCTTCCCGGCGTCGCTGATGTCGTGGAGCGGCGGGTGCAGCGCGAGCTGCGGTGGTACTGGGACGACCACCGCATCGTCGAGCCGGGCCGACTGGCCGCCCGCCGAATCGAGCGACACAACGCGGGTGTGCTGGCAACGGCGCTGCGCGACATCGAGCCCGACGTCGTCTCCGTCTGGGCGATGGGCGGGATGTCCCTGTCGTTGCTCGCGCAGGTCCGCGACGGCGGTGTCCCAGCGGTATGGATGGTCTGCGACGAGTGGCCCGTCTACGGCCCCCGCCTCGACGCGTGGTCCGCCCGGCACGGGCTGCCCGCCCCGGACCCCGGTGACGCGACCCTGTGCTGGGTCAGTGACTACGTGCGGACGCGCGTGCTGGACGTGACGGCGTGGCAGCCGCACCGGGAGACCGTGACCGGCAGCGGCATCGACGTCAGCGACTTCCCGCTGCGGGAGCCGAATGCGCGGCCGTGGCAGTGGCGGCTGCTGTGCGTGGGTCGCGTCGAGCCCAGGAAGGGCTTCACCGCGGCGGTCGAGGCCCTCGCGCAGCTGCCGGGAGAGGCGACATTGCGCATCGCCGGACCCGACGACGGCTCGCATACCGCCGAGATCCGCCGGCTCGCGGAAGACCTCGGTGTCAGCGACCGCGTCACCATCGGTGCGGTGCCTCGCGACCAGCTGGCCACGGTCTACGCCGACGCCGACGTCGTGCTGTTCACCAGCTCGTGGAACGAGCCGTTCGGTCTGGTGCCGATCGAGGCGATGGCATGCGCGACTCCGGTCGTGGCCGCGCCGACCGGCGGAGCAACGGAGTTCCTCGTGCCCGACGACAACTGCCTCGCCGTGCCACCCCGCGACAGCGCCGCGATCGCGGCTGCCTGCCGCCGCCTCGCCGAGGACGCCGAGCTGCGGCTCCGCCTGGTCACGGCCGGCCTGGCCACGGCCGCGGAGCGGACCACCGACCGGCTCGCCGAGGTGCTCGAACGCGCCCACCGGGAAGCCGCCGGCCGACGACGGACGGCGCAGTCGAGATGACCGTCACCGCGACCGTCCGCGACGAGCGGCACAGCGCCGGCTGGGCCGGGCCCGACCCGACGTTCAGCGTCATCGTCTCGACCCACGGCCGGGCCGGCTATCTCGCTGGGATGCTCGACGCCCTCGAGCGGCAGTCCCATGGCGACTTCGAGGCCGTCGTCGCCGACAACGGCTCACCGGACGACACCTGGGACACCCTGCTCGCTCGGTGCGAAACCACGCCGCTGCGGCTGCGCGCGTTGCGGCTCGACCCCCACGACGGCCCAGCGGTGCCCCGCAACACCGCGGTCGAGCGCAGCCGCGGCCGCTGGCTCGCGTTCACCGACGACGACTGCCTGCCCGCGGCGCAGTGGCTGACCGCACTGCAGGCCGCGGCCGGTGCCGACGTGACCGTCGTCCAGGGCCGGACAGATGCCGACCCGCAGGGGTGGGGCGGGCCGTGGGGCCGGACGCTGCGGGTGAGCGGCGTGTCCGGGCTCTACGAGACAGCCAACCTCGCCTGCCCGCGCCCGGCGTTCGACGCCGCCGGCGGCTTCCCGGCCGAGCGGCTGCTCAGCGGTCGGGCCTTCGGTGAGGACGTGCTGCTCGGGGCACGGCTGGCCAGGGCCGGGCGCGTGGTCGCCGCGCCCGACGCCCTGGTGCACCACCGGGTGCTGCCGGGCAGCTATCGCCAGTTCCTGTCCGAACGCCGGCGGCTGGAAGGTTTCCCGGCGCTGGTTCGTCAGGTGCCCGAGCTGCGCAGCGCCTTCACGGCAGGCGTCTTCCTGTCCCGGCGCACCGCCATCGCCGATGCCGGTGTGGCCGCGCTCGGCGTCGCCGCGGCACTGCAACAGCCGCTGTTCGCGCTCGGCGCCGCCCCGTGGGCAGCCCAGTGCTGGAGCGCCGCCCGGCAACGGCCGGGTCGCCATCGCCTCGTGCGGTCCGCACAGCTCGGCCTCGGCGACCTCGTCGCCATGGTCGCCCTCGTGCGCGGGAGCGCTCGCGCGCGACGTCTGGTGCTGTGATCCGTTTCTCTTAGCGTGTCTCCTACGAGAGTTAGGCTCCGCCGATGCGCACGGTGATCCTCTGCGGCGGTCGGGGCACCCGGGCCTGGCCCGCTACGGCCGAGGTCCCGAAGCCGATGCTCGAGATCGGCGGCCGCCCGGTGCTGCACCACGTGATGGAGATCTATGCCCGGCAGGGCTTCGCCGACTTCGTCCTGGCCACCGGCTACAAGGGTGACGTCATCGCAGCGTGGGTCGCCACTCTCACGGACGGCTGGAAGGTGGAGTGTGTCGACACCGGCGACGACGCGGACACCGGTGAGCGGCTGCGCATGTGCGCCGGCCGGATCGAGGCGCCGTTCCTTGCCACCTACGGCGACGGTCTCGGCAACGTCGACGTGTCCGCCGTCGCGCGGCGCCAGCGTGAGCACGACGGTGCGGCCACGGTGACCGTCGTACCGCTGCCGTCCCAGTACGGCACGATCGACACCGACGACGACGGCCGGGTCACGGCGTTCCGCGAGAAGCCATTGCTGCGCGACCACTGGATCAACGCCGGGTTCATGGCGTTCGACGCCGCGGCCGTCCTGTCCACGCCCGGTCCCAGCCTCGAGCGTGACGTGCTTCCCGCTCTTGGCGCCGGTGGGCAGCTCTACGCGTATCGTCACGACGGCTTCTGGAAGTCGATGGACACACACAAGGACGTCGTCGAGCTCAACACGCTCGCCAACAACGAGGGGCACCCGTGGCTACAGGTTCCGACGAGCTGAACGGTGCTCGCACCCTCGTCACCGGGGCTTCGGGGTTCATCGGCTCGCATCTCACCCGCCGACTGCTTGCCGCCGGTGCCGAGGTGCACGCGCTGACCAGCGTGGTGTCATCGGTCTACCCGATGCGGCTCGTCGACGTGCGCGACCGCATCACGTTGCACGAGGCAAGCCTGATCGACCGCGGGGCGCTCGAGACGGTCGCCGCCGAGGTCAAACCGGACTATGTCTTCCACCTCGGCGCCTACACCCATGTGGGCAAGTCGTGGCAGCGCGTCGACGAGTGCGTGCAGGTCAACGTGCAGGGCACCGTCAACCTGCTGATGGCGTTGGCGCCGCACGGTTACAAGCGGTTCGTCAGCACCGGCACGAGCGAGATCTACGGCGACATCGACGTGCCGTTCCGCGAGGACAACCAGCCGCATCCGATCTCGCCCTACTCGGTCAGCAAGTACGCCGCCGAGGAATACTGCCGGCTGTTCGGTGACTCCTACAGCTGGCCGATCGTGCGGGTGCGCCCGTTCAACGCCTACGGTCCCGCGCAGAGTCCGGACCGGGTGATCCCCGAGATCATCACGCGAGCGTTCCGCGGCGAACGGCTGCGGATGACGCAGGGCCGGCAGACCCGGGAGTTCAACTACGTCGAAGACCTTGCCGAAGGCTTCCTGCAGCTCGCGACGACGCCCGGCATCGACGGCGAGCTGTTCAACCTCGGGTGCGGCGTCGACGTGTCGATGCGTGAGGTCGCCACCAAGATCCTGGACCTGATGGGCAACCCGATCGAGGCCGACTTCGGCGCGTTCCCGGACCGGCCGACCGAGATCTGGGAGATGCGCTGCGACCCGGCGAAGGCTCGGGAGCGAGTGGGCTATGACCCGCAGACCTCACTCGACGAGGGCCTGGCCCGGACCATCGAGTGGTATCGCGGCGAGCTCGCATCGGGCAGCACCCAGTTCGCCCTCGCGCCCTCGTGACGCGGCTCGCCCTCGTCCATCCCTTCAGCTGGCCTGCGGTGAGGCGCGGCGGTGAGCGCTATCTGCACGACCTTGCGTGGTGGTTCGCCGCTGCCGGTGTCTCGGTCGACGTCATCGTCGGCGGCCCTCCCGGGATCGAGGAGATCGCGGGTGCCCGGCTCGTGCGCGTCCGGCATCCGCGTCGCCTCGACGTCCGTGGGCTGACCCGCCTCGACACGTTCGGGTTGCCGGCCCTCGGCTGGCTGTCGCGGCATCGTTACGACGTCGTGCACGCGTTGACCCCGACGGCCGCGCTCGCCGCTGTCGCCACCGGGCAGCGCACCGTCTACACCGCGCTCGGGCACCCGACCCCGCAGACGATCGGCCGGCGGCGGCTGGACCCCCGGCTGTTCCGCACGACCGTGCGCCGCGCCGCCGCCCCCCTCGCGTTGAGCGAGTCGGCTGCCGACGCCATCGCCGTGATCACCGGCATCCGGCCGCGGGTGGTGCCGCCTGGGCTGCGCACCGACCGGTTCCCGCTGCTCGACCGCCCGCGCACCGGCCCGCCCCGGGTGCTGTTCCCGGCGTTCGCCGGCGACCGGCGCAAGGGGCTCGACGTGCTGCTCGCGGCGTTCGCCCGGGTGCTCGACGTGCACCCCGACGCCCGGCTGCAGCTCGGCGGCGGCGGTGAGACCGGCTGGGCGTTCGACCGGCTCGAACCGGACGTCCGGGAGAAGGTCGCAGCGGCGTGCGACGACCTGGGGGCGGGCGGCCTCGACGACGTCGCGGATCGCTATGCGCAGGCGACGGTGACGGTGCTGCCGAGTGTCGACGAGGCGTTCGGGCTGGTGCTCATCGAGTCGCTGGCGACCGGCACCCCGGTCGTCGGCGTCGCCTCCGGCGGGCCGATCGAGATCGTCGACTCCGCCGCCGTCGGCCGGCTGGCAAGCCCGCGCGACCCGGTGTCGCTCGCCGACGGCGTCATCGACACGATCGCGCTCGCGGCGCAGCCCGAGACCGCGAAGGCCTGCTCCGTTCACGCGCAGCGCTGGGACTGGGCGACGACGATCGGCCCGCTGCACCTGGATGTCTACCGGCACGCCGCGCGGTCGTGGACATGACGGCGCCGGCCGGCAGCGGGCCGGAGCCCGGTGTGCCGGAGCTCAGCGTCGTGGTGCCGACCTACCGCCGGCCCGACCTGTTGCGTCAGTGCCTCGATGCACTCGCCGCGCAGGACGTCGAACGGTCCCGCTTCGAGGTCGTCGTCGTCGACGACGGGTCGCAGGACGACACCACCGCGGTGCTTGCCGCCGCGTCAGATGTGGTCGGGCTGACCCAGCCGGCCAATGCCGGGCCCGCGGCCGCCCGCAACCGCGGCATCGAGGCTTCCCGCGGGCGGCTGGTGCTCTTTCTCGACGACGACATCGCGGCCGCACCCGATCTCGTGTCGACCCATCTGGCGCTGCACGCCGCCGCCGGCGGCGATCCGCAGCTCGGCGTGCTCGGGCGGGTCGACTGGCACCCGTCTCTCACCGTGACCCCGTTCATGCACTGGCTCGACCGGTCCGGGCTGCAGTTCGCCTACGAGACGTGGCTGCGCGAGGGTCCGATCGACCCGCCGTACGCCGCCTTCTACACCGCCAACCTGTCGATGCCTCGGTCCCTGCTCGTCGACGCCGGCGGTTTCGACGAGCGGTTCCCCTACGCCGCGTTCGAGGACATCGAGCTGGCCTACCGGCTCACCGCTCGCGGCTTCCGGATGGACTACCGGCCGGCCGCGCAGGCCTTCCACACGCGGGCTATGGCGCCGGCAGACTTCACCATGCGGATGGAACGGGTCGGTGAGTCGGCGGAGCTGCTGCGGGCCGCGGCGCCGGACTTCCCGCTCGACGACGCAGAGCTGGCCCGGCGGGTGACCAGCCGCTGGACGCGTTGGCGGCTGGCGCTGGCCGCCCGCTCCGGCGCCGATCTCGCGCGCCGCCGGCACTACTGGGCCCAGGTGGGCGCCGCCTACGAACGCGGCCGGCAACGCGGACGGCGGAAGGCTCAGGGCAGCGGCGTGTAGCTGAAGCTCTGGAAGACGACTTCCTGGTTGAGGCCGTTGTAGGGCGGGATGTGCCGCTGGAACCAAAGGTTGAGGTGCACCTGGGTGCCCGACTGCGCGCTGCCGGGCAGCGCCTTGGTCGTCCGCCAGGTGTTGACGATGCGGCCGTTCGCTGCCGAGCCCACCCGCGCCCGGAAGGTGAGGACGTTGGGCTTCCAGATGAACTCATAGGTCATCGCGGTCGTCCGGGGCACCGAGAACGGCAGCATGTGTCCCGCGGCTTGCCACGGCTGCACGACCCACTGTGCGTTGTGCGCCGTCGGGGCAGGCTGGCCCCAGCGGCTCAGCTCGACATCGGCTTCCTGCCGACTGGGAAAGACCTTGGCGTTGTAGGTGAACATGCCCACCACGGCATTGGGGTCGAGCGAATCCATCGGCGTGTTCACGACGAAGCGGTAGGTGCCGTAGCCGTAGTTGTTCTTCGTGGTCTGGAGCGCAACGCTGTACCAGGTGCCGGCGACCTTGCTGGCGACGAGGTGCAACGCACCCGACGCGTCGGTGAAGACGGTCTGCGGCGTGGCGAGCCAGTAGTTGCCGCCGGGGCCCAGCCGCGCGACCGGGCTCTGCCGGGCGGTCCAGGTCTGCCCCTGCCAGACGATCGGCACGACGTAGGCGCCGCTGGCGCCGGCTGGAAGGCTGGCCGGGAGACGACCCGCGGTCGCGGGCACGGCTGCTGCGGCCGACGCGGCAACCGCCGCGGCCACGAGAACTACCCGTCCCATTCGCGACATAGCGATCTAATCCTAACGAGTCGGGCAGCGGCTGGCCGCGCGAGTCCGGTCAGAGAGTCCAACGAGCCATTCGCGGTTTGGATGCGCCCGGATCAGCCGGGGCGGCGCAGCACCAGCTCGACGTGCATGCCGTGCCAGGCCATCCGCCCGGTCGAGCGGTAGAGCCGCGGCAGCAGCCGGCGCAATGCGGCCTGCCCCGGGCGGGACCAGGCGAGCCGGTCGGCGAAGCCGAACCGGCCGGTCACGGCCTGGCCGTAGTCCAGGCCGCGGACCCGCTCGAGCCGGAAGTGCGGCTCGGCCGCCCGCCACAGCCGCCGCCCTGTCATGAACGCCTCGTAACCCCCGTGGTGGGCGCCCCAGGGGTTCCAGTCGTGACGGCCCGAGCGCCGGTCGGCGAGCCACTTGTGCAGGCCGGCCACGTTGGCGTAGTTGGGCGTCGTCACATAGAACAGGCCACCGGGCTGCAGCACCCGAGCGACGTCGGCGAACACCCGCCGTGGGTCGTCGACATGCTCGAGCACCTCGGTGCACACCGCGACCGCGAAGCTCGCGTCGCCGAACGGCAGTCGCGCCCCGTCCGCCACGACGACCACGCCGCGGCTCTTCGCCTCGCGCGCCGCCGACAGCGAGATCTCCGCACCGACGCTGCGGCCGCGCCGATCGAGCACCGGCAGGTTGCCACCGATGCCGCTGCCGACGTCGAGCAGCGGCCCGGTGGTGAACCACTCGTCGAGGAAGCGTTCGAGGCCCGCCCGCACCTCGGCCGGCGCCGTCTGCGAGTCCGGGTCCTCGCGCGCGGCGTAGTGCGACGCCGCGGATCCGGGGCTCATCCGACCTCCAGGTCCGGGGGCCGGTTCTCCGGGCGTCCGTAGTACTCGCGCACCCGGGCAGGTGCACCGGCGGCGAGGCAGAACGCGGGCACCGGACGGCTGACCAGCGAGTGCGCCCCGACGAGAGCCCGCTCGCCGAGCGAGGCGAAGATCGTGCACTTCGACATGACGACTGCACCATCACCGATCTCGATCGGTGTGAAGTCATAGCCCTGGTCGAGCAGGTGCACGTCGGGATCGCGCCAGCGGTGGTTGCCGTCGACGATCATCGCCGACTGCCCGAACACGGCACGCCTGCCGATCGTCAGCGACGTCGTGATCTGGATGAGCGTCGACGACGTGAACGTCGTGCCCGGACCGATCTCGACGTGGCCACCGCCACTGATCTC
>JAVEEH010000264.1 GCA_030840545.1 Frankiaceae bacterium
CGAACGCGATGCGCTGACCGGAGTCGCCGTCGGCGAACGCCTCGCCGAACACCTGCCGCACGCCGAGCTGGCCCTGATCGATGGGGCCGGCCACTTTCCCTGGATTGACGAGCCGAAGAGTTTCGCCGCAACAGTGGCCCACTTCCTCAACGCTCGGTAGATCGACGCAGCCTGGTCGTCACGGAGGTCGTGGTGCTCGAAGGCAGCGAGCAATAGCGGTCGGAGCGAAGCGCAGTCCGCGTAGCGAGCGTTTCGAGCACCACGACCGACCTGCGTCAGTCCAGTTGTGTCGACAGGCGATCGACGGCTTCGGCGTAGTCGGTCATGAAGTCCTGCACGACCTGTTCGCTCGACTTGACACTGTCGACGAGCCCGACGCCCTGGCCTACCCAGTAGCTCACCAGCTCGCGCGCTTTTGCGTTGCCCGCATCGGCTGCTTTGTCGATCCGCGCGAACGCCGGGGTGCTGAGGATCGACATCAGGGGCAGTGGCAGTGATCCCGGGCTGTCCGGGCCCTCCCACGCGTCGTGCCAGGCGGATCGCAGCTGGCGGCTCGGCTTGCCGGTACGTGCCTTCGAGCGGATCGTGTCGCGTGAACCCGCGGCGATCATCTTCTCGCGGAAGGAGTCCGACACCTCGGAGTCGGTTGTCGCGAGCCACACCGAACCGGTCCAGACCCCGGCAGCGCCCATGGCCATGCAGCCCGCCATCTGGGCGCCGGTCATGATTCCGCCGGCCGCGAGCACCGGCACGTCGCGGACCTCGCGCACAGCTCGCACGACCTCCGGTACGACGACCAGTGTCGACACCTCGCCGCAATGGCCGCCGGCCTCGGTGCCCTGGGCGACCAGGATGTCGACGCCCGCCGACACCTGCCGCAGCGCGTGTTCCTTGGCGCCGACGAGGGCGGCGACCGCAACCCCTTCCGACTTGCCGCGCTCGATCATCCAGGGCGGGGCGATGCCGAGCGCGTTGGCGATCAGCCGGATCGGATGCGTGAAGGCGACGTCCATGAGGGCCTCGCCGATCTCCGGTGAGGTGGCCGGCACGAAGTCGCCGCTCCCGTGCTCGACGGTGACGTCCACGTCGTAGCGCTCGAGCAGGTCGGACACGAAGGCGCGGTGTTCGACCGGCAGCTGCTCGGCGAGCTGCGCGATGGTCAGTCCGCCGGTGTCGAGCTGGTGCTCCGGGACCAGGATGTCGACGCCGTAAGGCTTGCCGTCGACGTGGTCGTCGATCCACCGGAGCTCGACCTCGAGGGACTCGGGCGTGAACGTGCTCCCGCCCAGCACGCCGAACCCGCCCGCTCGGCTGACCGCGGCCACCACGTCCCGGCAGTGGCTGAACGCGAACAGCGGGAAGTCGACACCGACGAGGTCACGAATGACGTTCATGGCTCTAAGCATGCACGTCGGGCTGTCATCGGTTACAGTCGAGTCGATGCGTTCGATGCTGCTCCTTAGCTGCCCGTAGCGGGGCCGAGGCGACCGGCCCCCCGCTGCGGGGTTCACGCACGCCGGTTGTCCTCTTCTTCCTAGGAGCACCTCTCTCATGACCGGCATGCCCAAGGCGTCGCGCTATCGCCCCTTCCCCCCGATCGTCCTCCCGGACCGAACCTGGCCGTCCGCCGTCATTACCGCCCCACCGCAGTGGTGCAGCGTCGACCTCCGGGACGGCAACCAGGCGCTCATCGACCCGATGGACGGCGAGCGCAAGCGGCGGATGTTCGAACTGCTCGTGCGGCTCGGCTACAAGGAGATCGAGGTCGGGTTCCCGGCCGCGAGCCAGACCGACTTCGACTTCATCCGGCGCCTCGTCGAGGACGATCTCGTCCCTGACGATGTCACCGTCCAGGTGCTGACGCAGGCTCGGGAAGAGCTGATCGAGCGCACCTGTGAGTCCCTGGCCGGCTTCCGCGGCACCGCGCTCGTCCACCTCTACAACTCGACATCGACGTTGCAGCGGCGGGTGGTTTTCGGCCTCGACAAGGCAGGCATCAAGGACATCGCCGTCCGGGGTGCGGAGTGGTGCGTGAAGTACGCCGAGTCCTACATCGGTGACGGGACCGTGCGCTGGCAGTACAGCCCGGAGTCCTTCACCGGCACCGAGCTCGACTATGCGGTCGAGGTCTGTGACGCCGTCATGGACGTCTGGCAACCCAGCAGCGACGACAGGGTGGTGCTCAACCTGCCGGCGACCGTCGAGATGGCGACGCCCAACGTCTATGCCGACCAGATCGAGTGGTTCCACCGCAACGTGTCCCGTCGCGATGCCGTCATCCTGAGCCTGCACCCGCACAACGACCGCGGCACCGCAGTCGCCGCGGCGGAGCAAGGTGTCATGGCCGGCGCCGATCGGGTGGAAGGCTGCCTGTTCGGCAACGGTGAACGCACCGGCAACGTCTGCCTGGTCACGCTCGCACTCAACCTTTTCAGCCAAGGCATCGATCCCGGTGTCGACTTCAGTGACATCGACGAGGTCCGCCGTGCGGTCGAGCACTGCAACCAGCTGCCGGTGCACCCGCGTCACCCCTACGGCGGCGACCTCGTCTACACCGCCTTCTCTGGGTCGCACCAGGACGCCATCAAGAAGGGCCTCGAGGCGCTCGAACGCGACGCTGCGGCCGCGGGTGTGCCGGTCGACGAGTTCCCGTGGGAGGTGCCCTACCTGCCGCTCGACCCGAAGGACGTCGGTCGCGGCTACGAGGCGGTCATCCGGGTCAACTCCCAGTCCGGCAAGGGCGGCACGGCCTACGTGCTGAAGAACGACTACCGCCTCGACCTGCCGCGCCGGATGCAGATCGAGTTCGCCCGAGTCGTCCAGGAGATCGCCGACGCCGACGGCGGCGAGATCGCCCCCGAACGCATCTGGGACCTGTTCCGTCGGACCTACGTCGAGGCTCTCGAGCCGCTGCAGCTGCACCGCTACTCGGTCGACTCCGGCGAGGTGGACCGGATCGTGGCCGACGTGCAGTGGCGGGGCGAGCCGGTCACGATCACCGGCGAGGGCAACGGTCCGATCGCGGCGCTCGTGCATGCACTTGCGGAGCTCGACGTGGACGCGCGGGTGCTCGACTATCACGAGCACGCGACCAGCACCGGCGAGGAGGCCCAGGCAGCGGCCTATCTCGAGGTGGCAGTGGCCGGTCGGGTCGTGTGGGGCTGCGGGATCCACCCGAGCATCACAACCGCCTCACTGCATGCGCTCGTCAGCGCGGTCAATCGCGGCAGCGCCTGACCGCGAGGCCATGACGACCGGCTGGGCTATTTGCCCTTGCGTGGAACAACGCTCGCTTCGTTGGAGAAGGCGCCCCTGCCGTTGCGGTTGTCGGCGGCCACCACGTAGTAGTAGGTCGTGCCGCCGGTGACCGAGTTGTCGACGTACGACGTCCCGGTCGAGATCGTCTGGATCAGCGTCCGGGTGCCGCTCGCGGTGCCGCGGTAGACCTCCCAGCCGCTGATCGGCGCACCGCCGGTCGCCGGTGTCGTCCAGCTCAGGATCACCTGTCCCTTGCCGGGCGTCGCAGCCAGCGTCGCCGCTGCCGGCGTCGTCGTCGGAGTGACGCTCACCTCGTTGGACGCGGCGCTGCTGCCGACGTCGTTCACGGCTGACACGGTGTAGTAGTAGGTCGTGCCGACGGTGACCGCGGTGTCGGTGAACGTGGTCCCGGTCGTGACGCGCTGGTAGGGCGTCTCGGTGCCGGCCTGCAGCCCGCGGGAAACCTGGTAGCTCGTGATCGGTGCGCCGCCGTCGTTGGGAGCCGACCAGCTCAGTCCGACGGTGCCGTTCGAGGTGTCCGGCGTTGCCGTCAGCGCGGGGCTCGACGGTGCGGTCACCGGGGGAGCGGTGTCGTAGCCGGCGAACAACCCTTGGCCCGCCGACTGGTAGGCGATCGTGGCGTAGGCATCCGTCTGTGACTGCGCCTCGGTGCCGGCGGAGCTGTTGCACGCGTTGAGGCAACCGTCGGCGTAGGCGACGACGACGCGGCCGTCCTTCGTGACCGATGCGTCCATGAAGTCGAGCAGGTTGCGCTGCCCGCCGGTGGTGGTGCCCCCCGAGTCGATCTCGCCGCGCTGCACCGGCTCGGGTGTCGCCTGCACGGTCTGCCAGGTCTTGCCACCGTCATAGGTGTAGGACACGAACAGGTACCAGACACCGTGGAACCCGGTCGTGAACGGGTTCTGTCCCGAGACACCCGCCCAGGTGCCGAGATAGGCGACTGCGGCGCGGCCGCCGTCACCCGACACCGCGGACTCGAACGTCGCCGCGGTCAAGGCCGGCGACACGGTCTGCGCGAGGTCGACCTGCGGCGCCCACGTCTTCGCCTGGTCGTCCGACCACGTCACGACCGGGTGGTAGTCACCGGCGCGGGACCACGACTCGTAGACACGGTTGTTGGTGTCGGTGGCGACGGTCGGGTCGAAACCGGCAGCCGGCGTCGGGGCACCGGGGATCCGGTAGCTGGACAGTGACTGGCCGTTGTCCGTGGTGATGAGGCCGCCGACGAGGTTCTTGCCACTGCTGGCGTCCGTGCACGACTTGTTGGGGATGTAGGCGGTGCCGTCGGGGCTGATCTTCACGTGCCCGACCTGGAAGAAGCACGACCTGGCGGTGTCCACGACGCTCGGCTGCCAGGTGGTGCCACCGTCGTGGGTGTAGGAGCACTCGTCGGGCAGGACGTTGATGGTCGGCTGCTGGCAGAAGTAGCTGACTTCGTTGCCGACAGCGTCGGCGGGGATCGGGGCGTGGAACGGCCCGGTGCCGATCGTCGGGTGGTCGGGGGCGAACGGGCAGGGGACCGTCGGTGTCCATGACGCACCGTCGTCGTGCGTGATGGACATCGCGCTGCACAGACCGTCGTCGCCGCCGGCAATGGTGGTGCCCGTCTGCGAGTCAGTGGCCAGGATCGGGTCGAGGTTGGCGAGCGAGTAGGGCGACGACGCGTCCGTCCAGCTGATCGCCGGCGGTGTCGTCGCGTTGTCGATCGTGATCTTGTAGGTGCTGCGGTCCGCCATGTAGAGAGCTGCGCCGGTCTTCCAGTTGATCCCGATGGACGGCTCGCCGGCGATGTTGGTGTCATTGATCAACAGCGCGCCGCCGGGTCCGAAGTCACTCGTGAGAGTGCTTGGCACCGCCGAGTTGACGAACGCGGCCGTGCCGTAGCCGAATGCGGCCGGCGCGGCGTTGGTGCTCAGGGAGAGGTTGGTCGCTGCGAAGGCGGTCATCACGCCGACGGCGACGAGTGCGGGTTTGCGGGCGCGGGCGAACGCAGAACGGCGCATGGAGGTGCTCCCTGCTGGGGGGACGGTCGCAAGAGCGTAGAAAGCGGGTGATTACGGGTCAAGGCAGGTCCGGCGCCCCGGTGTCACAGAACCGGACATAGATGACGACTGCATCTGAGAAAACGGTTCGGGAACTGTCCGGCCCTCGCCCTAGTGTGAAGAACTTGTGGATGCCGCCGACCAGTCGCTCATCGTTGCGCGCGGCCTGACCAAGACCTTCGGCGGCATCACGGCCGTCGACGCGATCGACTTCAGCGTCGGCGCCGGCGAGTCGTTCGGGTTCCTCGGGCCCAACGGCGCCGGTAAAAGCTCGACGATGCGCATGATCGGCGGCGTCTCACCGGTGACCGCGGGTGAGCTGCGAGTGCTGGGGCGCGACCCGGCGGTCGACGGCCCGCAGATCCGGGCACGCCTGGGCGTCGTACCGCAGGAGGACACCCTCGACCTCGAGCTGACCGTGCTCGACAACCTCGTGATCTACGGCCGCTACTTCGACCTGCCGCGCAAGGAGTCGCGCCGGCGCGCTGTCGAGCTGCTGGAGTTCGTGCAGCTCTCCGACCGTTCGGGCAGCCGGGTCGAGGAGCTCTCAGGTGGCATGAAACGGCGGCTCACGATCGCCCGTGCGCTGATCAACGAACCCGACATCCTGCTGCTCGACGAGCCGACGACCGGCCTCGATCCGCAAGCGCGGCATGTTGTCTGGGACCGGCTCTATCGGCTCAAGCAGCAAGGCGTCACCCTCGTCCTGACCACCCACTACATGGACGAGGCCGAGCAGCTCTGTGACCGCCTCGTCGTCATGGACCGCGCCCGCATCGTCGCCGAAGGCTCACCTCGCGAGCTGATCGACCACTGGTCCACGCCGGAAGTCCTCGAGCTGCGGTTCGCGGTCGGGGTCGCCGAGACGCTCGACGGGCAGCTCGCCAGCTGGGTGCCGGACTGGGCGGAGCGAGTCGAGGTGCTGCCCGACCGCGTCCTGCTCTACACCGCCGACGGTGAGGCCACGGCCGAGGAGGTGCACCGGCGCGGGCTGCGGCCCGTTTCGACACTCGTACGCCGCAGCTCGCTGGAAGACGTCTTCTTGCGCCTCACCGGCAGATCGCTGGTCGAGTCGTGACCGCGGTCCTGACGCCGTCCGTCGCTCCCAGCGGCGGCCGGCGCGCGGCGTTCGAATATTGGCTCAGCGTCTACCGGCGCACCTGGCGAGGCAGCGTCGTGACGAGCATCGTGTCGCCAGTGCTGTTCCTGGCGGCAATGGGTGTCGGACTCGGCTCGCTCGTGCACGGCGGCACCGGTCGCGTCGACGGGTTGCGCTACGCAGTGTTCCTTGCGCCCGGGCTGCTCGCCGCCACGGTGATGCAGACGGGGATGGGTGAGGCGACCTGGCCCGTCATGGGCGCCATCAAATGGGACCGGACCTATCTGGGCATGCTCGCGACGCCCTTGACCGTGAGCGACGTGTTGCTCGGCCACCTCGCGTTCATGGCTTTGCGCATCGTGATCGTGGCCACCTCGTTCACGGTCATCAGCGCGCTCTTCGGCCTCGTGGTCTCGGCCGGCGGCGCGGTGCTTGCGTTGCTTGCGGCGGTGCTGACGGGCGTCGCGTTCGCTGCACCGATCGCAGCGTTCTCCGCGACGCAGGCCCGCGAGACCGGCTTCATCCTGCTCTACCGGTTCGGCCTGATTCCCATGTTCTTGTTCTCGGGCACGTTCTTCCCGGTCTCGCAGCTGCCCGCGGTGCTGCAGCCGGTGGCCTGGGTGACGCCGCTGTGGCACGGCGTCACGCTCTGTCGGGACCTTGCCCTCAGCCGGGGGACCGCGGCGGCGATGCTCGGACACGCCGCCTATCTCGTTGTGCTCACAGTCGTCGGCGTCGTCCTGGCGCAGCGGGCCTACCGCCGGCGGTTGCAGTGGTGACCGCGACGTTCGCCCTCGCCGGTGCGCGCGGTCGCCGTCCGTTCGGTCGCGCGGCGCGGTTGTTCGAGCGCAACGTGGTGGTCTATCGCTCGGCCTGGTTCGTGCTCGTCTCCGGCCTCGCCGAACCGCTGTTCTACCTCGGCTCGGTCGGCATCGGCTTCGGGCACCTCATCGGGACCGTCGGCTTCGACGGGCACCGCGTCCGCTACGCCGACTTCGTCGCTCCCGCGTTGCTCGCCACCTCGGCGATGAACGGCGCGATCGTGGACGCCACGTTCGGGGTGTTCCACAAGCTCAAGCACATGAAGGTCTACGACGCCGTGCTCGCCACTCCGGTCGGTGCCGCGGACATCGCCATCGGCGAGGTCGCCTGGTCGCTCGCCCGGGGCCTGATCTACTCCGTCGCGTTCCTCGTCGTCGCCACTGCGTTCGGCGACATCCACTCGTGGTGGGCACTGCTCGCGCTGCCGGCGTCAACGCTCATCGGCTTGTGCTTCGGCGGTGTCGGCACGGCAGCGACGACGTTCATGCGCTCGTGGCAGGACTTCGACCTGATCCAGCTCGCCATCCTGCCGCTGTTCCTGTTCTCGGCGACGTTCTATCCGCTGTCGACATATCCCGGTGGGGTGCAGTGGATCGTCCGCGTCACGCCGCTCTACCACGGCGTCGCCCTGCTGCGGCAGCTGACGTTGGGCGGGGTCGGCTGGTCGGCGCTCGGCCACGTGGCCTACCTCGCCGGGCTCGGAACGCTCGGGGTCGCCATCGCCGCCCGGCGGCTGGAGCGCCGGCTGCTGCGCTGAGCCCGGTGCCTGAGAGCTCGGACAATTAGTCTCAGCGCGTGGACACGACGTTGAAGCTCGCGGTCATTCCCGGCGACGGCATCGGCGTCGAGGTCGTCGCCGAGGGGTTGAAGGTGCTCGAGGCGATTCTCGGCGCCGAGGGCAGCAAGCTGGAGCCCACGTCGTACGACCTCGGTGCGGCCCGCTGGCACCGCACCGGCGAGACGCTGCCGGACAGCGTGCTCGAGGAGCTGCGTGGCCACGACGCGATCCTGCTCGGCGCCGTCGGCGATCCGAGCGTGCCATCCGGAGTCTTGGAGCGGGGTCTGCTGCTGCGGTTGCGGTTCGCGTTCGAGCACGCGGTCAACCTCCGACCGGTGAAGCTCTATCCCGGCGTGCGCACGCCGCTGGCCGGTGTCGCACCGGTGGACATCGACATGGTCGTCGTCCGCGAGGGCACCGAGGGTCCCTATGCCGGCGTCGGCGGCGCGCTGCGGGAGGGCACCAGCCAGGAGATCGCGACCGAGAACAGTGTCAACACCCGGTGGGGCGTCGAGCGGGTCGTGCGGGACGCGTTCCGCCGGGCAGCGGCTCGGCCACGCCGGCACCTGACGCTCGTGCACAAGACCAACGTGCTCACCTACGCCGGGTCGTTGTGGCTGCGCACTGTCGAGGCGTTGCACGGCGACTTCCCGGATGTGCACGTCGACTATGTGCACGTCGACGCGGCCTGCCTCTATTTCGTCACGTCACCAAGCCGGTTCGACGTCGTCGTCACCGACAACCTGTTCGGCGACATCATCACCGACCTCGGCGCCGCCATCGCCGGTGGCATCGGGCTTGCCGCGAGCGGCAACCTCAACGTCGACGGCACTGCACCGAGCATGTTCGAGCCGGTCCACGGCAGCGCACCGGACATCGCCGGTCAGGGGAAGGCGGACCCCACTGCGACAGTGCTGTCCGTGGCGATGCTGCTGGACCATCTCGGCCATGTCGATGCAGCCCGCCGGGTGGAGTCCGCGGTCGCGGCCGATCTGGGCGAGCGCGGCGACGCTCCGCGCTCCACCGCGGCGGTCGGCGACGCACTCGCGGCGCGGGTCGGCTGAGCCGTAGGCTTTGGGCATGGGACTGCAGTTCACCGTCGAACCGACAGCCACGCCGACCGACCCGTCGCGCCTGGCCGAGATCCTGGCGACGCCGGGATTCGGTCGCCTCTTCAGCGACCACATGGTGACGGTCCACTGGACCTCCGACGAGGGCTGGCACGACGCGCGTGTTCATGCTTACGGCCCGCTTGTGCTCGACCCGGCCACGCAGGTGTTCCACTACGGGCAGTCGATCTTCGAGGGGTTCAAGGCCTACGCGCAGCCGGACGGGTCGATCGCCACGTTCCGG
>JAVEEH010000320.1 GCA_030840545.1 Frankiaceae bacterium
GGTCGGTCACCAGCGTCACGATGCCGTCCTGCACCACCTACGACGGATTCGTCAACGACGACGCTGCCACCCCGGCGCCGTTCACCTTCACCATCGACATGACCCCGCCGACGGCCGACATCACCAGCGTCAACAGTGGGCTGGCGTCGATCGACGCCGCGCACGTCAAGTCGGTGCCGCTCGCCGGCACCGCCGCCGCCGACACCAAATCCGTCGCCCTCACCGTCAAGTCGAGCGCGTCACCGAGCCCGCGCTTCGTCACGACAAACGTCGTCGCGGGCAACCCGGCCACCTGGAGTGCGAGCCCCGACCTGTCGAGCCTGCAGGACGGCACGCTGACCATCACCGCGGTCGCGACCGACCAGGCCGGCAACAAGACCACCCCGGCCGCCAAGGTCACCACCCCGATGTCGGCTCACCCGACCAAGCCGCTCGCCTACAAGGTCACTGCCGGCGACGCCTCCGCCAAGCTGGCCTGGAGCCCGCCGACCCAGACCGGCGGGCACCCGATCACCGGCTATTCGGTGACCGCGAAGGACACCACCGCCGGCACCGCGCCGAGCTCGACGTCGGTGCCGTGCGCCGGCACGACCTGCCCGTCGGCCTACACGCTGACCGGTCTGGTGGACGGCGACAGCTACGACGTGTCGCTCGCTGCGACCACGGATGTGGGCAAGGGTGCGCCGGCGACCGCGACCGTCCGGCCGCGGGCGGCGACATCGCTGACCGAGAAGGCCAGCGCCAAGGTCGTCTCCGCCGGCAAGTCGATCACCCTGTCCGGCCGCCTCATGCGCACCTCGACCGGCAGCGGCCTCGCCAAGGTCACACTGGCGATCACGCCGAAGTTCGACAACGGCAAGTCCGGCAAGAAGCTGACGGCGGTCACCGACATCTTCGGCGTCTGGTATGCGAGCGTCCGGCCGACGCAGAACGCGACCTACGTCGTCTCCTACGCCGGGGACGCCGGCAACCTCCCGGCCCGGGCGAAGGCCCGGACGAAGGTCCGGGTGCGGATCGCCTTCACCTCGCCGAACAGCGGCAGCGTCGGCTCGCCGGTCGTCCTGCAGGGTCGGGTGTCGCCGGCCAAGGCCGGCAGCTGGGTCACGATCCTGCGTCGTACGTCGTCGGGGAACACCGTGCTCGGCAAGGTCAGGCTGAGCCGGGCCTCGACCTGGACGTTCACGCTCACGTTGCCGCGGGGGACCACGAAAGTCTTCGCCCGGATCGGCGCCACGGCCGGCAACCTGGGCAACCGGACCAGCCTGCTCACGCTCACTCGCCATTAGCCCCCACCCCACCCCGACCTGTCAGACGCTGAGCACGCCAGAGCGTGCGGTGGGCCTGACAAGTCGGTAATATGACGCAATTGCGCCGGTCCGGTCGGCAGGTGGCAGACCGACCGCCGTCGAAGGATTCGCCAAACCCAGAACATCGCTCGCCGCGCCTGCGGAGGCGGTCATTGAGGAGTGAATGTGGCGGGCACCTCTATGCCTGACGAGGCCGGCGCGCCGGCAGCGGGCGCCGGTCCGGCCGGCGTCGTACGGCAGGTCCCCACGAAGCTCGTCGGCGCCTGGCGGGACCGCAAGCGCAAGAAGGCCGCCCGCGGCCGCAAGAAGGGCGTGAGCCGCGCGCTCCTCGCGCTTCTCCTGGTGCTGCTCGGGTTGTTCTTCTGGGCGCTCAACTCGATCTTCGCCGCACCCACGCCCGGCCACCGCATCAGCCTCGACGAGCTCTCCGCCCTCGCCGGCAACCAGCGGGTCGCGACGGCGACGTTCCGTGACGTCGACAACCGCATCGTCGGCACGTTCGTCGCCGGCAGCGGCGTCACCGGCGCCGACCCGCGACTGCCCGCCACCAGCCCGGTCAACGAGCCGCTGGCGGAGGGCGCCTACTACGCCGACTACCCGTCGAGCGCGCCGCTCACGGCTGACCTCTACCGCGCGCTGTCAGCCGGGCAGGCCACGGTGTCGGTCGACCACCAGACCGGCAAGCAGCGCCTCAAGCTGATCTCCACCTTCCTGCTGCCGTTGCTGATCCTTGCGACCGTGTTCGCCCTGCTGCTGGCCCCCGGTGGCCGCGGTGGCGGTGGCGCGATCGGTGACGTGACCGACTTCAGCCAGATGCGCAAGGGCAAGGTCCGCAAGGGCGCCTCGAAGATCACCTTCGAGGACGCCGGCGGCGTCGACGAGGCCATCACCGAGCTGCGTGAGGTCGTCGACTATCTGAAGGACCCGGCGAAGTACGAAGCGCTCGGGGCGGCACCGCCCAAGGGGCTGCTGCTGTTCGGTCCTCCCGGCTGCGGCAAGACGCTGCTGGCGAAGGCCGTCGCGGGCGAGGCCGAGGTGCCGTTCTTCTCGGTCGCCGGCGCGGAGTTCGTCGAGGCCCTGGTCGGCGTCGGCGCCGCACGTGTCCGCGACCTGTTCGCCCGGGTGCGCGCGGCGGCGCCTGCGATCGTCTTCATCGACGAGCTCGACGCGGCCGGTCGCAAACGCGGTGCCGGCGGCGGCACCGGTGGCTCGGACGAGCGCGAGCAGACGCTCAACCAGCTGCTCGTGGAGATGGACGGCTTCGACGTCTCCCGCGGCATCGTCGTCATGGGCGCGACCAACCGCCCCGACATCCTCGACCCGGCGCTGCGGCGTCCGGGCCGGTTCGACCGGCACATCACCATCGAGCGTCCCGACGGCGAGGGCCGCGAGCGGATCCTGAAGATCCACGCCCGCAACAAGCCCTTCGCGTCCGACCTCGACTGGAAGGACATCGCCAACCGCACGCCGGGCTTCACCGGTGCCGACCTCGCCAACGTCGTCAACGAGGCCGCGCTGCTGACGATCCGCGGCGAGCGCGATGTCGTCACCGTGGCCGACGTCGTCGAGGCGATCCGGCGGGTGCTCGAAGGCCCGAAACGTCGCGGCCACCTGATGACCGACTCCGAGCGGCGTCGTGCGGCCTACCACGAGGCCGGGCACGTCATCGTTGCGCTCTGCCAAGACGAGCAGCAGTCGGTGCAGCGCGTCTCGATCCTCACCCGCGGTCGTGCCATCGCGACGACCGAGCTGCGGGCCGAGGAGGAGGAGATCATGCTCACCGAGTCTCAGCTGCGCGGCCGGCTCGCCGTCAAGCTGGCCGGCTCGGCGTCCGAGCGGCTCGTCACCGGTGAGATCTCGACCGGCGTCGAGGCCGACCTGGAGGAGGCGACGCTGCTCGCCCGCGACATGGTCGCCCGTTTCGGCATGGCCGACGAGCTCGCTCCGCTGCGGCTCTACGGCTCGGACTCCTCGACGTTCCTCGGTGAGGAGACGCCGCTGGCCGACATCTCCGCGGAGACGCGCAACGCCCTCGACCAGGCGACCCGCCGGCTCATGCAGGAGGGTCTGGCCACTGCGCAGGTGCTGCTCGAGCACCACCGCGCGCTGCTCGACGACTTCGCCGGCACCCTGGTCGAGCACGAGACGCTCGAAGGTGTGGTGCTCCAGGAGCACCTCGACAAGCTGCAGCGCCGGATGCAGCCGCCGGCCCGTGGCCGGGTCCGCGCCAAGGGCGTCACCGCCAAGGGTGCGGAGGCCAAGAGCCTCAACGGGCAGGCCCGTCCCAGTCGTCGTACGACGGTGGGCTGACGGTCATCCTGATGCGCTCACCTCGCCTCCTGTTCGCCACCGTCGTGCTCGGCACGGTCGCTGCGAGCGGGGCCGGTGCGGCCGTCGAAGCCGCCCCCAAGGGTGCGTGCGGTGGGCACGTGAGTGATGCGGGGAGCGGCTGGCGCGCCATCCGGCCGCCGTTCCCGACCGGCTCGGCGAAGGTGACGCAGGTCGTGCTGACGCCGTTCCGGCCGGACACGATGTATGCCACCAACGGATCCGCCGTGATGCGCTCGACAGATGCCGGCTGTGCGTGGCAGACAATCGTCGTTCCGTCCGGAGGCACGCTCGGCGTCCTGCCGCAGCCAGTGGACGGCGTCCTGCGCATCCCGACGTCGACGCACATCACGAGCCTGGCGGCGCCGAGCTCGGGGACGGCTTCGCAGCAGCTCTACGTCGCGTGGAACGACACGTCGTCGGTCACGGTCCGCCCGCACGTCTCTTACTCGTTCGACGGCGGGCAGCGCTGGCTGCAGTCCGGTGGCCTGCCCGACTTCGGCTCGATCAGCGAGCTGACCGCGGTCGACAACATCCCGACCTCTGCTTATGCGATCGTCGACCCGGGGACCCTCGCCAGCCAGGACGGCGGGCTCTATGCGACCGGCAACGGCGGCCGCACGTTCACCCGGCACAGCACCACAGTGCGGTCGAGCACGATGTCCGAGCTGCAGACGGATCCCGCGGTCAACACGCTGCTCTATGGCCTCGGCCCCAACGGCATCGAGTTCAGCCGTGACGGCGGCTCGACGTTCAGCCCGGGGACCCGACCCGGCTCGGACATCAAGTCCTTCGACGTCGCCACCGGCAACGGATCCGTCGGGATCGTGCAGGGTCACGCGTCGTCGAACAGCTTCGACTTCAGTGGCGACGGCGGGATGTCCTGGCTCACCGCCCCCGCGCCGGTCATGGTCAAAGCGGTGGCGCTGCAGCCGATCCTCCCCGTAGTCGCCGTGTCGGACGGCAAGGCGCTGTGGCTCGAGCCGAACCTTGCTCTGAAGCTGTCGCGCAACGTGACACCCAACGTGGGCGCCCCCAGCCAGCTGCAGTTCTCAGCTCCGTCATCGAAGGGTTACTCGCTGGTCGGGGTGGCCGATGGCGCCGTGCTGCGCAACGCCTTCAGCACCGCGAATGTGGTGATCCCGTCCACCAGCCTTACGCCGGTGCAGCTGCTCCCGCAGGTGCTGCCACATCACTTCCCGTCGACGCTGACGCCGGGCGCCTCGACCGTCGCGCTGCCGTCGGGCGGGCACAAGAACGTCGACTACCACCTGCTGCTGCCGCGCACCCCGTCGCCGATCGACGTGATGTTCCTGGTCGACACCAGCGCGAGCACCGAGCAGACGATCGAGGGGCTGAAGAAGGACCTCGGCGAGATCATCAACGATTTGTCGACGGTCGGCCTCGACGTGCAGTTCGGGCTGGCTGACTTCAGGGACTACTCCGCCCGCTGGGGCAACGGCAACGGTGACCTCGGCGACTACCCCTATCGGCTCGACCGGCGCGTCGGGCTGGTCGACCAGGTCCTGCGCAACGCGCTGAACCGGTTGAAGGCCAACGGCGGCGGCGACCCGCCCGAGTCCCAGCTCACCGCGCTCTACCAGTCGACGACGGGTGCCGGGCAGAAATTTGGCAAGCACGTGCTCGTGCAGCCCGGGCAGTCGGCGGGCTACCGCTCGGACGCGCTGCGGCTGGCCGTGCTGGCGACCGACCAGCACTTCCATCATGAGGGCTACTACCTGACGCCGTCGTGGCCCCAGACGGTGGCGGCGCTGAAAGCGCACTACGTGCACCCGATCGGTCTCGCGTTGAACACGATCGACGACCTTGACCAGAAGCACGGCTATCAGTCGCTCAACCAGGAGCGCAAGCTCGCCACGTTGGCCGGCTCGTTCGCGCCGCGTGGGGGAGTCGACTGCAACGGCGACCTCATCCCCGACCTGGTCGCCGGGTCGCCGTTCGTGTGCAAGGTGCCGGTCGTCATCACGCAACGGGTCAACGCCGGACCGTTGCACACCAAGCCGCACGTGCAGCCCGTCAAGCTCGCACCGGCGATCACGACGGCAGCCACCTCGCTGCCTGACCTGCGCACCGTTTCGCTGCAGTTCGCAGGTCACCAGGGCATCGCGTCCATCGTCGCGCCCACCCCGTTGCCGACCGTGAACCTCAAGAACGACAACGCCCTCACCTTCACCGTGCGCTATGCCTGCCCGGTCGCGCACAAGCCGCATCTCTACAACCTGGGTGTCAACGCCAGTGACGGCAACCGCGTGCTGGCGTCGTCGACGATGAAGGTCTCTTGTGGCGGCGTACCGATCCCGCCGCAGCACGTCCTGCCGCCCGCCGCTGCCGTTGCGGTGGCTGCGCCCGTTGCGGCCGCTCCGGCGCCGCCGGCGCCCGGCAACCCGGTGCCCAACGCCAACCCCAACCCCAACCCGGCGCTCAACGCCAACGTCGGTTTCGTCGGCCAGGAGGAGGAGCAGCGCCAGCTGGCCTTCGCCGGCGCGGACACGGGCATCGAGGAAGACACGAGCACCGAGCTCGCGATGAGCCGGCTCGGTGGTGGTGCGGCGCTGCTGCTGGCGGGCGCGACCGCCTATGCGGCGCGACGGCGCTTCGCGCTGGCCTGGCACCGGCGCTGACCAAGCGCCAGAACGGGACACGCCCGGGCGTACGGGCAGGAGTCACCTTCCGGCCGCCGAATCGTTAGTAGCGGTAAGACAACGGGAGGGTTTCCCATGTTCAGCATCACTCGAGTCAACGCCCGCGTCCTCGGCGGCGCCGCCGTCGCCGCGCTGGTCCTCGGCACCGGTGTCGGCGCTCAGGCCGCCGGCCACCGCAAGCCGGTGAAGAAGGTGCGCACCACGACGGTCGCCTACCAGGGCGGCTGCGGCTTCGACGTCGCCGTCGGCGGCACGGGCGGGTCAGGCACGCCCGGCGTCTGCCCGGTCGGGGCCACCTACACGGTCACGCGCAAGTCGACGGAGAAGTTTCTGACCATCATCGTCGCCGACCAGACTGGTCGCCCGGTGTCGGGCAGCCTGTGGCTCAAGGGTGGCGCCGGCACTGCCGTTGCCGAGCCCTTCTGCGGGTCGCTGAAGAACTATCGGATGGGCCAGGACACCTACACGCTCGACCTCAACGCCGCGGCGGACTCGACCTGCCCCGGCGCCCCGACCACCGGCAAGCTCACGATCAAGTACTCCAACCTGCCCTAACGAGTTGTCAGACGCTGTGCACGCTATGACGTGCCCACCGTCTGACAAGTCGGGGATGCACAGGGCGGTGTGCGTCCCCAGATCCTGCGCGTGACCGCCCCGCGGGTGCGGCGGCGAGCAGCATGCTCGTCGTGAACGCCTTGCGCCCCGATACCAGCGCACTGTTTCGAGGACTCGCAAGCGACCAGTGCGACGTCGTCACGCGCGAGCAGATTCTCGCGCTCGGCATCTCGCGCAGCAGCATCGCCGCCGAGATCGACGCGCAGCGCTGGCGCCGGCTCAACGAGGTCGTCATCGTGCTCCACAACGGCCCGCTGACGGTCGAGCAGCGCGAGTGGGCGGTGATCCTGTCGGCGCCCGACCCGTCGGCGCTCTGCACTCTCACGGCATTGCGGCGAGCGGGGCTCGTGGGCTTCGACACCGAGACGGTGCATGTGCTGCTCGAACGCGGCGCCAAGCTGTTGCCGCTGCCGGGCCTAGCGGTTCACGTGCACGAGTCACGCCGGTTCGGTGCAGGCGACGTCCGGGTCATCGCGCAGCCGCGCCGCGTCAGCCACGAGCGTGCTGCCATCGACGCGGCGGCGTGGTCACGCTCGGCCCACCAGGCCGCGCGCATCCTCGTCGCCGTCGTACAGCAGCGGCTCACCAACCCGCAGCTGCTCAGTCGCGAGCTGGACGTGGTCGGCCGGGTGCGTCACTGCCGGATGATGCGGCTGCTGCTCATCGATCTCTCGGGCGGAGCGCAGGCGCTGTCCGAGGTCGAGTTCCTGCGGTTCTGCCGTCGCCACGGGTTGCCGAAGCCGACGATGAACCATCGCGTGGACAGCGCCGGCCGCCGGCGCTATCTCGATGCGCTCTTCACCCTCGCCGACGGCACGACGGTGAGCGTGGAGATCGACGGCGGCGTTCACCTCAACCTGATGCAGCGCTGGCTCGACACCTCGCGCGACAACGACCTCTACCTCGAGGGGCGGTCCGGGTTGCGCTTCCCGAGCGTCGCCATCTATACCGACGACCGCATCGCCGTCCGCCAGCTCCGCCAAGCCCTCG
>JAVEEH010000326.1 GCA_030840545.1 Frankiaceae bacterium
CGAGGGCTTCCTCTTCCCCGCCACCTACGATTTCCCGCCGGGCACCACCGCGACGCAGGCACTCAAGGCGATGGTGACGCGGTTCAACCAGGAAGCCGCCGGCATCGCTTTGGTCGCCGGTGCCCGTAGCCGCGGCCTGTCGCCGTACGACGTCTTGACCATGGCTTCGATCATCGAACGGGAAGGTCTCCTGACGGCGGACTTCCCGAAGATCGCCGAGGTCTTCTACAACCGGCTGCACCGAGGCATGACGCTCGGCTCGGACGCGACGCTGTTCTATGTGCTCCCGCCGAACCACGGCCCGTTGTCGCCGACCGACCTGCAGATCAACTCGCCCTACAACACCCGAGTGCACACGGGGCTGCCACCGACGCCGATCGCATCACCCGGTGAAGCGGCGCTGAACGCCGCGTTGCACCCCGCGACAGGGTCCTACCTCTACTTCGTGACCATCGACAAGACCGGCCGGGCAGCTTTCGCGAAGACGCTGGACGAGTTCAACGCGCTCGTCGCGGAGAGCCGCCGCAACGGCGTGCAGTGATGCCCGGCACGCGTCATGGTGCTGCGGTCCTCGGGTCGCCGATCGGTCATTCGCTGTCGCCGGTGCTGCACACCGCCGCGTATGCCGCGCTCGAGTTGAGCGACTGGCACTATCGCGCGATCGAGTGCGACGTCGGCCGACTCGGCGCGACCTTGGCTGACCTCGATGCCGAAGGGCTCGCCGGGGTGTCGCTCACGATGCCGCTGAAACGGGCCGTCCTGCCGATGCTGGCGCGATGTGACCGGGTGGCGGCAGACGTCGGCGCTGCCAATACGGTGCTGTTCGGTGGCATCACGGGGGAGTGGTGGGGCGCCAACACCGATGTCGCAGGGATGGTCGCGGCGCTGCGGGCCGGGGGAGTGGTCGCAGTCGACAGCGTCTGCGTGCTGGGCGGCGGCGCGACCGCAGCGTCGGCATTGGCAGCGCTGCGCGAGCTCGGCGCCGCCGCTGCCACCGTCTATGCGCGGCGTCCCGCTGCTGTCGGTGAGCTTGCCGACGCCGCCGGCCGACTGGGAGTCGCGATCACCATCGAGCCGTTCACGGCAGCCGCCGCGGTCACTGAGGCCGCATTGGTCATCGCGACGACGCCGGCCGGCGCGACGGACGACCTGGCCGACCAGCTGCCCGATCGCGTGCGCGGGGTGCTGTTCGACGTCGTCTATGCGCCGTGGCCGACGAGTCTCGCCGCCGCCTGGGCGGCTCGCGGTGGCAGGGTGATCGGCGGCCTCGAGCTGCTGGTCGCACAGGCGGCGGAGCAGGTGCGACTCATGACCGGGGCGGAGCCGCCGGTGGATGCGATGCGAGCCGCTGGAGCAGCAGCCCTCGGCTAGTGGCTGACGAGGTGGCTGTGAGCGGCCGTCACGGTGAGGGCGAACGGCTGGGCGCGCTCGACCGGCCCGCCGGTTGCGGGGTAGGGGCCGAACGTGCCACCGGCGACGGTGATGGTGTAGCTCGCTGACCAGCGGGTGGTGAGGCTGCCGCGCAGGTGGCCGGCCACTGCGTAGGTGTGGGTGAGCGTCCCGTCCGGATAGGGCGCACCCGCGTCCCGGGTCGCCTCGGGCTCGGTGCCGTCGCCCCACATCCAGACGTATCGTTGCGGGACGATCGTGATCGTCTCGACGACCTGGCCGCTCCCGAACGGCCGGGGAGCCAGGTCGGCGGGTGGCCGGACGGTGAAGTAGGCGGGTAGCCCGGCCAGCGCGCCGTTGGGCGGTTGCACCGTGAGCAGCAAGGCCGGTGGCACGACATCCTTGAGGTAGCGCTCGACGTCGGTCCTCGCGATGTCGCCGACCGGGATGACGTCGTTCGTGCCACCGAGACAAAGCGTGTCCACGAGGCGGTTCTGCACCGCATCGGTCGTCAGGTAGAGCCGGTAGGGCGTCTGGCCGGCCGGGCACAGCGGGGAGTTGCCGATGGCGCACGGAGTCTGGTTGTGCGGATCGGTCGGGGTGTCATGCAGGCACGCCAGGATCAGCGTCCACTCGCAGTCGCCACAACCGGGTTGGGTGCCGGCGTTGGCCGCGGTTGCCAGCACACCCGGCCGGCCCGGCACCATGATCAGCCCATGGAAGTCCCCAGCCAACTGATCTGCCGTGACACCGCTGGTACATCTGTCCGCCTGAAGGCTGGCGCAAGGTCCGTCGCGGGCGGCTAGTGCTGTGCTTGGGAAAAGCAAGGCAAATGCCACCGATGCGGTCACCAGCGGGCGAGGTCTCACGCGGGCCGACCCTTGCGAACAGTTATCACCTGGCGAATTAGCCATTTGTCGCCGCGTCGCGTCAGCTGGAAACTGAGGAGAGTGCCCCTGCGGCCTGCCGTGTTGGTGACGACTTGCCCTCTAGAGTCCTTGATTCCACTGTCTGTGTAGTCGTACTCGACGAGCGCGTCTGCGTCCTGGGCTCCGTCAAGGGCGGGCGTGACGCTGACCACCCGGTTTCGTCCGTAATAGTGCTGGTTCTTTCGAAGTACCTCACCGATCGACTTCACAACGCGTTGACAGGTGCAATCGCTCGTCATGAGCAGAGACAGAGCACGTTCAGTTCGGGTGGACGTCCGCGTGTTGAGAAGGCGGAAGTACTCGCGGACGACGGCGGTGGCTTGCTGGAGCTCTGCCTTCTCGCTGACAGCGGGCGGCGTCGTGGCACGTGCGGCCGGGGTCGTCGATAGCGGCGGCAGTGACCGCGGCCCGCTGCCCGACCCGCTGCACCCGGCAGCGCCTGCGAGCAGGGCGGCAAGGCACGACCCGAGCACGAGACGCCGACCCCCGACGAACACGGGCAAAGGGTAACCAACCGGCCGACGCTCCGCCACGCCCTGTCCACACCCCTCGCGACCCGTCGCCCCGGGAACTTTGGACGCCGAAACGGACATATTGCGCCTGGCATGTCCGAATTCGAGTCCAAAGTTCGGGCGGTGGGACGTCGGGCCGCGTAGACCCGTCGTTTGATCTCGCCTCCGCGCCGCCGGGCTGCCGAACCAGCCGCAGCACGGACGATCCGGGCGTTCAAGGGTTCGGGTCCGTCGACCGATGGGGAACGTGAGGCCGCCACCAGCCCTGGACGTCTGCGGCCAGCGAGATGAGGTGCCACCATGCCCGACCCTTCCAGCCGCGCGAGCCGGCTCGACCGTGCGATCGCCGACCTGCTGGCTCAGGCCCCCGAGGTCGAGGCGGCTGCCGTCGTCTCCTTCGACGGCCTGCCGATGGCGAGCGCGCTACCGGCCACGATGGACGAGGACCGCGTCGCGGCGATGAGCGCCGCGTTGCTCAGCCTCGGTGAGCGTGCCGCCGAAGGCCTCGGCCGAGGCGCCCTCAGCCAGGTCTACATCGAAGGCGAGCACGGCACGGTGTTCCTGGTGTCCGCGGACGACGAAGCCGTCCTCGTGGCAGTCGCAGGCAAGGCCGCCAAGGTCGGCATGATGCTCTACGAGGTACGCCGGGCTGCCGCATCGGTCGCCGACGTGCTGCGTGCCGACCCCGTCGACACCCCGTCCGAGTTCGAGTCGTTCGCAGCGCCTGCCACCGCTGTCGTCGAGGCCCCTTACGTGCCGGAGACCAGCTACACGCCCGAACACAGCTTCGCCCCCGAGCACAGCCACACGCCCGCACCCACCTACGCCGACCCATTGACGAGCCCCGTCACCGAGCCGGTGAGCAGCTATGCGCCGGCGACGTCCGACCCGACGTGGCCGTCGTACCTGCCCAACGGCTCGACCACCGGGGCTGCCGAGCCCCCGACCTGGGCCTGACCCGACCATCCGTCCTGACCCGCCCCCCGACGCTCTTCTGAGGCTGCCGTGAGACTCGAAGGCTCGATCGACGCCTTCAGCTTGCCGGACATCTTCTCGTTGCTCAGCATGACGAAGAAGACCGGCGGGCTGCATCTGCGCCGTGATGGCGCACATGGTGTCGTCTGGTTCACCACCGGTGCCCTCACCGGTGGTGCTTCCGACGTCGCGCGGCAGTCGCTGGCCCGCCGCCTCATTGGCGCCGGCCTGGTGAGCGACGACGACCTCCAAGGCGCCATCGACCGTGCGGTTGCTGAGGAAATCGGCGTCGTACGCGCGCTTCAGCAAGCCGGCAACCTCGACGAGGGTGCCCTGCACGAGCTCGCATCCGAGCATGTGGTGGACACCGTCTTCGACCTGCTGCGCTGGCCGGAGGGCGACTTCGCGTTCGTCGTCGACGAGGCCAACCCGGATGACGTCGGCGCCTCCCGCCAGGTCGACGACGTGGTCACGGAGGCCAGGCGTCGACTCGAAGCCTGGGGTGACGTCGCCGCAGCCATCCCCTCGCCGCAGACGCTGCTCTCGCTCGCCGCCAACCCGCCGGCCGACCCGGAGCTCAGCCGCGACGAGTGGACGCTGCTCGCCCTCGTCGATGGCCGCCGCACCGTGGGCGAGATCGTCGCCCTGTGCGGTCGCGGTGACTTCATGGTCGTCTCCGCGCTGGCCGACCTGGTCGGTCGGGGACTGCTGCAGACCGACGAGACAGACGGCGTCGTCGCGTTGGCCCGTCGCCATGACCTGCTCGCCCGGCTGGAGGGCGGTGCCGTCGAGATTCCCGGCCAGCCGACCCCGGTCGACGAGCCCCCCGCCGAGCCCGCGGCCCCCGTCGAGGTCGTCGAGGTCGTCGACTTCGACGAAACCGAAGCGGCCGACGAGCCGGCAGCCCCTGCCCCCAAGCCGCTCGCTTCTGTGCGCAGCACCCCCCGGACGCCGGCGCCGCGCACCGAGGTGACACCCAAGCGCCCGGAGCCGTTCCTGCCGCAGCGCCAGCCGGATCACCCGGAACAGCCGGTAGCCGTCGCCGCTGCCGGTGGAGGCGCCGCTGCTGCCCCTGCCGCGGCCACCTACATCGAACGGGACCCGAGTGTGAACAAGAGCCTGCTGCTGCGGCTGATCGCCGGCGTGCGGGGGTTGTGACGTGAGCACTCGAGCTCGCCGGCGCACGACCGGCACCGCTGTGAAGATCGTGGTCACCGGGCCTTTCGCTGCTGGCAAGACCACGTTGATCCGCACGATCAGCGAGATCACGGTGCTCTCGACCGAGAAGGGCATCACCGACGAGACACGCTCGCGCAAGAGCGACACGACGGTGGCGATGGACTTCGGACGCATCACCATCGACCGCGACCTGGTGCTCTACCTCTTCGGTACGCCGGGCCAGGACCGTTTCGACTTCATGTGGGAGATCCTCGGCGAGGGCATGCTCGGATACGTCCTGCTCGTCGACGCCGAACGACCGGACTCCCTCGACGAGGCGGTCGGCATCATGGCGTCCTTCCGCAAGATGGCCAACGTGCCGTTCGTCGTCGGGCTCAACCGCACCGAGGGCATCGACGAGGACGAGGAGCGTCGGATCCGCGACACGCTCGACCTCGAGCCGCACATTCCCGTCGTGCCCTGTGATGCCACGGACCGCGAGTCGGTGAAAGCCGTGCTGCTCGCGCTGCTCTACGCCGTCGTCGACTCCCTCGACAACGCCGCAGCCGCGCAGGCCTGACCGCGATGCCATGGCCATGGCGTCGGCGGCGCGCCCGCCACGCTGCCGCGCCGGCGCCGCGGCGAGCCTCCTGGGTTGAGCCGGCGGCGCCAGCGGGACCCGCTGTCCGGCTGGGCTTCGGCGACGGCAGCGAGGTCGAGCTCGAGGCGACCGATCCGAGCGCCTTGGCGCTGCGAGCTGTGGCCGACCTGCTGGTTCAGGACCCCCATGAGCGCGCCGAACACATACATGAGGCCGGCCGGCTCACGCCGTCGGCGCCACCAATCCGCGCTCGGAGGGCCCTGTGAAGCAGCTGGGTGACATCCTGCTCGACGGCGGGCTGGTCACGCAGCAGGAGCTGAGCGAAGCCTACGAGGAGCACCAGCGGGCCGGCCGGGCCCTCGGTCGGGTGCTGGTCGAGAAGGGCGTGCTGAGCGAGAGTCAGCTCGTCGCCGCCCTGGCCCAGCAGATCGGCCTGCCGTTCGTCGACCTGAGCGACTTCCCCGTCGACGGCGCCGCGGTCGCTTCGGTGCCGTCGAGCGTGTGCCGGCGCTACAACGCCCTTCCGATCGGCTACGACGACGGCAAGCTGCTCGTCGCGATGTCCGACCCGGCGAACGTCTTCGCCATCGACGACATCCGCTCGCTGACCGGCGTCGACGTCAAGCCGGCAGTGGCGACGAAGTCTGACGTGACAGCTGCGATCAACCGCTATCACCGCGTGGACGGCGACCTCGACGACCTGACGATGGCGTTCGAGGGACAGGAGGACGAGGACCTCAGCAACATCAAGGAGGTCGTCGAGGACGCTCCGATCGTCAAGTTCGTCAACCTGCTCATCACGCAGGCGATCCAGGACCGCGCCTCGGACATCCACATCGAGCCGACCGAACGTGACCTACGCGTGCGCTTCCGCATCGACGGCGTGCTGCACGAGATCATGCGGTCGCCCAAGAACATCCAGTCCGGTGTGACCTCCCGCCTGAAGATCATGGCGGACATCAACATCGCCGAACGCCGAGTGCCGCAGGACGGCCGGTTGTCGGTCACGTCCAACGGCAAGAAGATCGACCTGCGGGTGGCCACCCTGCCCACCGTTTGGGGCGAGAAGGTTGTCATGCGAGTGCTGGACAACAGCACCGCGATGCTGCGTCTGTCCGACCTCGGCTTCGGGGACAACAACTACGAGCGCTACTCCCAGAGCTTCACCAAGCCCTACGGGATGATCCTCGTCACCGGCCCGACCGGGTCCGGTAAGTCGACGACGCTCTACGCCACGCTCAACATCGTCAGCCGACCCGAGATCAACGTCATCACGGTCGAGGACCCGGTCGAATACCGCATTCCGGGCATCAACCAGGTGCAGACGAACGTCAAAGCGGGCCTCACGTTCGCCAGCGCCCTGCGCTCGATCCTGCGCTCGGACCCCGACGTCGTACTCATCGGTGAGGTCCGTGACCACGAGACGGCGCAGATCGCCATCGAAGCTGCCCTCACCGGTCACCTCGTCCTCTCCACGCTGCACACGAACGACGCACCGAGCGCCGTGACCCGGCTGGTCGAGATGGGCATCGAGCCCTTCCTCGTCGGATCGGCGCTGGACTGCGTGCTTGCCCAGCGCCTGGCCCGTCGGCTCTGCCTCAAGTGCCGCGAGCCCTACACGCCCGAGCCGGAGACCCTCCTGTCAGCGCGGTTCCCGTGGCAGGACGGAATGGACCTACCGACGATCTACCGCCCCATCGGCTGCTCCGCGTGTGCGAAGACCGGCTACCGGGGTCGACTGGCGCTGCACGAGGTCATGCCCGTCACGGAGGAGATCGAGCGGCTCGCAGTCGAGCGCGCCAGTGCGGTTCAGATCATGCACGTGGCCAAGGAACAGGGCATGGCGACGCTCCGCGACGACGGCATGCTGAAGGTCCTCGGCGGTGTGACGACGCTCGAGGAAATTCTTCGGGTCGTCGTCTGAGCGATGCAGTCCTCCTACGCCGTACGGCTCAAGGCAGGCCTTGCACGAACCGATGCTGCGCAAGAGACAAACCGAACTCTGACACTTCATCCGACCGCGGCCGCAAAGGTGGACCAGACGTGGTGAGCCCGCTCGACCCCGAATGGAACTCTGACGGGGTCTTCGAGTCCAACGGTGTTGCCCTGCCGCCGGAGACGCTGAGCACCACGGCGTCCGCCGACTTCGTCGGGACGATGCCGCCGCAGCCCGCCGCGTTCTCGCCGGCGCCCGCGACGCTACCGACGCCCGTCGCCACCCTCCCGACCGACACCGAAGCGCCTGAGGCTCCCGCGCAGCGGGTCGGCACTCACGACCCGGCCGCCGGCGACGCCTCCTATGCGCGCGCTGCCCTGGAAGAAGTCAGCGACTTCGAAGCAGGGCTGCTCACCGAGCTGCTCGTCGAGGTCCTCGAGCGCGGCGCGTCCGACCTGCACCTGACGGCCGGGGCTCGCCCGACGATCCGGATGAACGGCTCGCTCGAGCAGCTCGAGGAGCGGCCGATGCTGACCCCGCCGGTGATCCAGCGGATGATGTACGCCGTCCTCACCCAGCGCCAGCGGGAGAAGTTCGAAGAGGCGCTGGAACTCGACTTCGCTTACGCCGTCCCCGGCAAGGCGCGGTTCCGGGTGAACCTCTACCGCCAGCGGGACGCGCTCGGCGCGGCCTTCCGGCTCATCCCTTACGAGATCAAGCCGCTGGAAGAGCTCGGCGTCCCGCCGACGGTGTCGAACTTCTCGATGCTGCCGCGTGGTTTCGTCCTCGTCACCGGCCCGACCGGCTCCGGCAAGTCAACAACTCTTGCCTCGCTCGTCGACCTCGCCAACCGCAACCGTCGCGACCACATCATGACGGTCGAGGACCCCATCGAGTTCCTGCACCGGCACAAGTCGTGCCTGGTCAACCAGCGCGAGGTGGGCGAGGACACCTGGTCGTTCCAAAACGCCCTCAAGCACGTGCTGCGCCAGGACCCCGACATCATCCTCGTCGGCGAGATGCGTGACCTCGAGACGATCTCGGTCGCACTGACCGCCGCGGAGACCGGCCACCTGGTGTTCGCGACCCTGCACACCCAGGACGCCGCCCAGACCATCGACCGCGTCATCGACGTCTTCCCGCCGCACCAGCAGCAGCAGATCCGGGTCCAGCTCGCCGGTGCCCTGCAGGGCGTCGTTTGCCAGACGCTCGCCAAGACCGCTGACGGCAAGGGTCGCGCGGTGGCGACCGAAGTGCTGGTCGCGACCCCGGCGATCCGCAACCTCATTCGTGAGGGGAAGACCCACCAGATCTACTCGGCACTGCAGGCGGGTGCCAAGCACGGCATGCACACGATGGACCAGCACCTGTCGGAGCTGGTGAAGAGCGGTCGGATCACCTACGACACCGCGCTCGAGAAGTGCCACCACGTCGAGGACTTCAACCGGCTGTGCGGCCGGGCCTGAGAGGGCGTTGAACCATGTCAGCTACCGCCACCTTCACCTACTCCGTGCGCGACCGGGCCGGGAAGCTCATCTCCGGCACGATCGACGCTGAGTCACAGGCCGCTGTCGCCACCCGGCTGAAGGCCATGGGCTATGCGCCCGTGCGCATCACCGAGTCGAGCTCCGGCGGCCTCAAGAAGGAAATCAAGATCCCGGGCTTCGGCGGCAAGGTGAAGCTCAAGGATCTGGCTGTCTTCTCGCGGCAGTTCGCCACGATGATCAACTCCGGCCTGTCACTGCTGCGGGCACTGACCATCTTGACCGAACAGACCGACAACAAGGTCCTCGCCGGCGTCATCTGCGACGTGCGCAACGAGTTCGAGACCGGTTCGGCCCTGTCCGCGGCGATGAGCAAGCACCCCAACGTCTTCCCGCCGCTGATGGTCAACATGACCAAGGCCGGCGAGGTCGGCGGCTTCCTCGACTCGGTGCTGATGCAGATCGCGGCCAACTACGAGTCCGAGGTCAAGCTGCGCGGCAAGATCAAGTCGGCAATGACCTACCCGACGGTCGTGCTCTGCATCGCCCTGCTCGCTGTCGTCGGCATGCTGCTCTTCATCGTTCCCACGTTCGCCAAGATGTTCAAGGACCTCGGCGGCTCCCTGCCCGGACCGACGCAGCTGCTGGTGACGGCAAGCCACCTGCTCAAGTTCGGCTTCCCGTTCAAGATCATCGGTGCCATCGTCTCGTACGTCGTCTGGGGCAAGGTCAAGCGCACCCCCCAGGTCCGCAACGTGGTCGACCCGCTCAAGCTGAAGATCCCGGTCTTCGGCTCGCTGTTCCAGAAGGTGGCGCTGAGCCGCTTCAGCCGCAACCTGGGCACGATGATGCACTCGGGTGTGCCGATCCTCCAGGCGCTCGACATCGTCGCCGAGACGACCGGCAACGTGGTCCTCGAGCGCGCCGTACGAGACGTGCAGGACAGCGTCCGTCAGGGTGAGTCGATCACGGCGCCGCTGAAGCGGCACGAGGTCTTCCCGCCCATGGTCGTGCAGATGATGGCCGTCGGTGAGGACACCGGCGCGCTGGACACGATGCTGCACAAGATCTCGGAGTTCTACGACCAGGAGGTCGAAGCGACGACCGAGGCCCTGACGTCGCTGATCGAGCCGCTGATGATCGCGGTGCTCGGTGGCATTGTCGGGTCGATGATCATCGCCCTCTACATGCCGATCTTCAAGATCTACAACCTCGTCAATTGAGCCTGTAGTCCACCGGCGCCGCCCCACCGGGTGGCGCCGGTGGCACGCCCGGACGGCGCTGCCACAGGTCGTGACTAGTCCCAAATTGGTCCGTTCGGGTAGTCAAGCATTGGGCCATCGGGACCGAAGCATTGATTGTCATCGAGCCGCAAGGCCAAGCAAGGGCACACCCGTCGTAAGGCGGGGTCGCAAAGCTACGGGACCCGGACACCCTGGGTCAGCCGAGCTGCCTCGGCCGGCACTCCACCCGGAGGCCGCGAGGGAGAACTACGCACCACGCGGCTCACATCGTCGTTCCGGAGGGACTGCAATGCTCGCTCGAATCCGCAAGGCCCGTGAGGAGCGGGAGGGTGGCTTCACCCTCATCGAGCTCCTGGTCGTGATCATCATCATCGGCATCCTCGCCGCGATCGCGATCCCCGTCTTCCTCAACCAGCGCAAGAAGGGCTATGACG
>JAVEEH010000341.1 GCA_030840545.1 Frankiaceae bacterium
GGTCCAGCGCGGCCCGCCCGGCGGCCAGCTGGGCGACGTACTCCATCTCTTCCTGGGAGCCTTCGCGATACCACTCGCGCAGGGCCGGCGTCACCGCATGCCCCGGACCTGGGGGCGCCTGCCCGGCGGCCAGCCACTGGCGCAGCAAGGGCAGGGTGGCCGCTAGATAGACCCGCATCTCCCGGGCCGCCGGCTCAGGCGGCCGGGAGGGTCGACGCACCGTTGGCGAGCGCCGCGGCCGACGTGCGCAGCGAGGTCTCGAAGACCTGACGTCGGCGCCGGTGATCCATGAGGTTGACGCCAATCGCGGCGAGGTCCTCGGCGCCCGGCCCGAGGATGGTCACGGTCGTGGCATGTCGCCGGACCTTGCCCGCTTCGTGCAGCACGCGCTTGGTCATCGACCGGCGGAACCGTCGCTCGACCCGACCGACCAGTGTCGCCGGGTCGTCGTAGTCGAAGGAGACCATCGGGGCGAGCACGACGACCTCGTCGAGCCCCAACCCGTCGAGGAGGTCGAGCGACGTGGGTGAGCAGGTGCCACCGTCGACGTAGCGCCGGCCGTCGATGACAACAGGCGCATACCAACCCGGAATGGCACAAGACGCCATCACGGCTTCGTCGAGTGTGGCGGGCGGCGATCCCGGTCGGCCGAATGCGACCCGGCGACCGGAGTCGTAGTCCATCGTCACGATCCACGTCGCCGCGTTGGTGGCCCAGTCGTTGTCGGGGTTGGCCCTGCGGATCAGCTCGCCGAGGGCGTCGAGCTGACCGCGGCCGCGCGGCGCGAAGCCGGAGAGGAAGGCCAGCGGCGGCATCTTGCGCGGGTTGCGCACGGCATGAGCGAGCAGCGCAGCCGAGCCGAGACGCAGCTGCGGTCGTGGCGGCAGGATCCCACCGCTGGCTCGCTCTTCGTCGAAGTCGATCTGCGGGTCGCCCGGGGCGAGCACGCCGCGCTGGTGGTTGACCAACGACGAGACGCCGACGCCACTGCCGAGCAGACCGGCAAGCACCGCGCCGGCGGACGTCCCGACCAGCGCATCGGCCTCGCGCGGGTCCCACCCGTAGGCCTCGCTGACGGCGTGCAGCGCGCCGATCATCCACGCAGCGCCAAGCACGCCACCGGCGCCGAGGACCAAGCCGCGCCGGACCCCGGTCGACGGCACGCCGTTCGGTGTGGAGGTGTTCATGCGACGGTGTCCAGCAGCTCGGCCAGCGACTCCTCGATGCACTGCGCGAGCACGTCGACATCCGGCATCGTGTCGCGGTCCGCGTTGAGCCCGTAGTAGACGCCGCCGTTGTAGGACGTGAGACCGATCGAGACTCCCTGGCCCTTGGCGATGGGTACGACGGGGTAGCACTCGAGCATCTGCGCGCCGGCGGCATAGAGCGGGAACTGCGGGCCGGGCACGTTGGTCACGACCACATTGAACAGCCGCTTGGTGAAGCCGGCCGCGAGCCGCGCCGCCGCCGAGTGGATCGTCGGCGGGGCGAAACCGGTCAAAGCAACCATCGCGTCGGCGGCGACCGCCTGGCCGGACTCCTTGTGCCCCTTCATCGCGTAGGAGAGCTGGTGCAGACGCACCACCGGGCTCGGCTCGCCGACCGGCAGGTCCACGAACAACGCGGAGACGCGGTTGCCCAGCGCACCGGCCTGGTCCTCGGCGCGGACACTCACCGGCACCATCGCCCGGACCACTGTCTTGGGGGTGACGGACTCGCCGCGAGTCAGCATCCAGGTGCGCAGCGCTCCCGCGACGGTGGCGAGCACGACGTCGTTGACCGTGCCGCCGTGTGCCTTGCGCACGCGCTTGTAGTCGTCGAGGTCGGTCGCCGCCATGCCATAGCGGCGCTGCTCGCCGATCGTCGCGTTGAGCGGACTCGCCGGCGCAGGTCGCAGCGACGAGCGGACCGCCGACACGATGCCGGCCGCGGTGCCGGCCGCGCGCGCCGCGGTCGCTCGCGCGTCGGTCACCCCGGCGCGCACGGTGTCGAGGACCTGGGTCGGGCGGCGCAGGTTGTCCGCAAGGGCGCCGACGACGAGGTCGAGCTGGGATGGCTCCGGGCGCGGCACCCAGCCGTCGTCCGGCACCTGGCGCGGGGTGGTGCCGACGTCGAGGATCAGCGTGCTGATGTCCACCGCGCTGATGCCGTCGACCATCGCGTGATGGGTCTTGGTGATGATCGCGAACCGGCCGTCCTCGAGCCCCTCGACGAGGTAGATCTCCCACAGCGGGCGGCTGCGGTCGAGCTGGCGGGACTGCACCCGGCCGACCAGCTCTCGCAGCTGGTCCATCGTGCCCGGCCGAGGCAGCGCGCTGCGCCGCACGTGGTAGGTGATGTCGAAGTCCTCGTCGTCGACCCAAACCGGGTTGGCCAGGCGTCCGGGCACCCAGCGCACCTTCTGCCGGTAGCGCTGGACCAGGCTGATGCGCTGGGACACGAGGTCGACGAGGGCGTCGTAGTCGAAAGAACCTCCGCCGCCCCGGGGCGGCTCGAAGATCGCGACGCCGCCGACGTGCATGGCGGTCGTCGGCGTCTCGAGATAGAGGAAGGAGACGTCGAGGGCGGAGAGTCGGTCGGTCATCGCATTCATCGTCGCATCCGGTCCGATCAGGCGTGCAGGTCGAGCCCGAACAGCGCCTCGAGCTCGTGGATCGCCTGCTCGGCGTCGACGAACTTCACGCCGACCATGCCGACGCCGACGGCACCTTTGACGTTGGGGCCCAGGTCGTCGACGAACACACACTCGGCCGGCGCGACCTCGAGCAGCTCGGCCGCGCGCCGGTAGATCGCCGGCTCGGGCTTGCGCATGCCGACCTCGCCGGAGATGACGACGGCGTCGAACACCTCGTCCCATTCCTCCCGCGGGTAGTCCACGCCCCACGAGTTGGACAGCAGCCCGGTCTTCAGCCCGTGACCGCGAGCCCGGCGTACGGCGTCGAACATCGGCCGCTGGGGCTGGAAGCCGGCGAACATCCGGCCGAGCAGACCCTCCGCCTCGACCGGCCGGCCGTCGTGGGTGGTCAGCCGGCGGGCGAGCTCACGCTCGAAGTCGGGGATCGCGATCTCACCGCGCTCGAGCGCATGCATGGGGTTGGTTCCGGCCTCGGAGCCGTACGACGTGCCGAGCCACTCACCGATCACCCGGCGGAACGCGGCGAGGTCGATCTCGTCGTCCTCGCACCACGAGTGCATCGTGTCCTGCAACGGGCTTGTGAGGACGCCGCCGTAGTCGACGATCAACGCCCGCAGCTGCGACGCACCTGGTTCGGCCACGGGTGCAGCCTAGGGAGCCGGGCAGCTGCTCGACGACGGCGACACCGACGCCCGAGGGGAGGCTCCGAGGGAGAGCCGGGCCAGCTCGGTCGTGTACTCGACCGTGCTCGCCATCCGCCGGAAGGCCGAGCCGAGGTTCAGCTCGACCACGGTGGTGGCGGCGCTCTCGACCAGCTGGGCCGGGGGGTAGACCGCCGCCGCCACGCTCCGCGCCTCAGCAGCGAGGGCGGGCGGATAGCTGACCTTCGAGCGGCCGCGCATGAAGCTGACCGCGTTGCCGATCCTCGCGACCCGGACCCGTGGCCCGCTGCGGTGCAGCGCCTTCGCCACGCTCGCAGCGAGACCAGGACGCAGCGTGCCGTTGAGCACCCGCACCGGTTTGGCCGGCGCTGTCGAGACGGCGTGCTGCGAGGTCCCACCGGTAGGCGTGACGCACGGCGTCGGCCCCGTCCCGACGGTGGCGGTGTCGTTGTTGCGGAAGTGCCGCCAGCCGAACCAGCCGCCCGCGCCGAGGGCGGCGAGCAGGAGCAGGACGACGAACGCCCGCAGCCACCGGCGCCCCCCGCGGCGCCCGCCGGGGCGGTGCCGGCGGGGCGGGGAGAGGTCACCGCGGCCGATGATCGTCACGGCCCGCGACGATACTGTCGCCGGACCGGACCTTGGAAAGGAACCCGCCGTGGACTTCGCCATGTCTGCTGCCGCGCAGGACTACGTCAAGCGCCTCGAAGACTTCATGGACAGCAACATCCATCCTGCGGAGAAGGTCTACGAGCAGCAGCGACGCGAGCTGATCGCCGCCGGTCGGCCGCACACGGTGCCGCCGGTGATCGAGGACCTCAAGACGGAGGCCAAGAGCCGCGGGCTGTGGAACCTCTTCCTGCCCGACGTGTCCGGGTTGTCCAACGTCGACTACGCGCACCTCGCCGAGATCATGGGCCGCTCCGCCAACCTCGCCCCCGAGGCGACCAACTGCGCGGCTCCGGACACCGGCAACATGGAGGTGCTCCACATGTTCGGCACGGCCGAGCAGAAGGAGCGCTGGCTGCGCCCACTGATGGACGGCGAAATCCGGTCGGCGTTCGCCATGACCGAGCCGGCGGTTGCGTCCTCCGACGCGACCAACATCTCGACCGAGATCAAGCGAGACGGTGACGACTACGTCATCAACGGCCGCAAGTGGTGGATCAGCGGTGCCGCCGACGATCGCTGCAAGTTCTTCATCCTCATGGGCAAGACCGACCCGACGGCGCCCACCCATCGCCAGCAGTCGCAGGTGCTCGTGCCGGTCGACACCCCTGGCGTGACGATCCTGCGCAACCTGCCCGTCTTCGGTTACGTCGACCAGCACGGGCACTGCGAGATCACGTTCGAGAACGTGCGCGTCCCGGTCACGAACCTCATCGGCGAGGAGGGTGGCGGATTCGCGATCGCCCAGGCCCGGCTCGGCCCGGGGCGTATCCACCACTGCATGCGCGCGATCGGCGTCGCTGAGAAGGCGCTCGAGCTGATGTGCCAGCGCGCGCTGTCGCGGGTCGCCTTCGGCAAGACGTTGGCCGAGCAGGGTGTGGTCCGCCAGCAGATCGCCGAGTCGCGGATGGCGATCGACCAGGCCCGGCTGCTCACGCTGCAGACCGCGTGGTTGATCGACACGGTCGGCGCCAAGGGCGCCCGGTCGGAGATCGCGGCCATCAAGGTGATCGCGCCGCGGGTCTGCCTCGAGGTCATCGACCGCGCGATCCAGGTGCACGGCGGCGGTGGGGTCTCCGACGACTTCCCGCTCGCCAGCATGTACGCCCACGCGCGGACGTTGCGGTTGGCCGACGGGCCGGACGAAGTGCACGTTCGCTCGGTCGCCCGCATGGAGCTCGGCAAGTACGTCCAGCGCTGACGTCACTTACCCGTCGAACGGACAGGTCGCTCTGCGGCTGAGGGCGCCTCCCTCGCTTCGCTCGCTCGGGCCCTAGGCCGCTGCCGCGACCCGTTCCGTTCGTCCGGTCAGCGGCGGCGGGCGAACAGCTTGCCTCGCGGGCGAGGGGTGGGGCGGCCGATCAGTGATGCGGCGATGGACTGCAGCGCAAGACGGGCGGGCGAGGAGAGGGCCGTCTCGGGCAGGGTGCGGCCCAGGGCGACGGCAGCGTCGAACGCGGCCAGGTCGAGCGGCACGAAGCGGATGTCGCGCAGGCCGGCGAACCGCTCGAGCGCCGCGCTGATCTCGAGCTCGGGTTGGCCACCGCCGACCGCAGCCGGACGCACCCGGTTGACGACGGTCATCGGTGTGACACCGGGCACGGCGTCGGCCAGCTCGCCGAGCCCGCGCACCAGGCGTTGCAGGCCGACCGGGTCGCCCGACGCGACGGCGACGACGGTGTCCGCGGCGGCCAGCGCGGTCAGCGTCGCGCCGTTGCGGCGTGGGGCGGCCGTGTCGAAGGACAGCTCCTCGTCGCGTTCCAAACAGAAGCTGCAGTCGACGACGGTGACGTCGGCCAGCCGACGCGCCATGTCGAGGACCACCTCGAGACCGGTCGGTCGCAGCTCCGGCCAGCGATCGGCTCGGGCGATACCCGTGAGCACGCAGAGCCCCGGTCGCACTTCCACGGCAAGCTCCGCAAGGCCCGGCAGGTCGAGCGTGCCGTTGTTGGCCAGCCGGCACGCAGCGGCGAGACCAGGAGCCTCGTCAAGCAGGCCGAGGAGCTGCGCGGCCACACCGCCATAGCCGTCCGCGTCGACCAGCAGCGCGGAGATGCCGAGCTCGGCCAGCTCGGCGGCGAGACCGAGGGCAACCGACGAGCGTCCGGGGGCTCCGGTCGGTCCCCACACGGCGACCAGTCGGCCGGCAGGCCGCTCGGAGCCGGACCCGGCGGCGTCGGCAGCGGTCCGGGGTGGCGGCGGAAGGGCGGCGCCCGGGTCGGCAAGCGCATGGCCGGGAACCACGGGTCCGGTGCCGACGGCCGCGATCAGTGCCGCGATGACCTCGGCCGGTTGCGCGTCATCGGCCAGCACGTGGCCGACGCCGAGCTGTCGCAGTCGCCGCTCGGCCGGCTCGTCGCGGACCAGGCCCACCACCGCGACCCCGGCGGCGGCGAGCCTGGTCAGCGCCTCCCGGTCCAGTCGGCGCAGGTCGCCCGACAGCAGGACGACCCGACCGATGCCGGCCGCCGCGGCAGCGAGCAGGTCGGCGATGTCGACGCAGCGGCGGACGACCTCCACGTCGTGGTCGCCGCGGGCGAGCGCGGAGACGAACTCCGCCTCCCATCGCGAGTCGGAGACCGCGGTGAGGACAGGGATGCTCATGACTGCCCCGCCGCAGATGTGGGTGCGGCCGCGCTGTCCGCTGCCGGGAGGGTGACGAGGTCGATGGTCCCGCTCTCGACTGCGTGCACCACCGTCGCGACCTGGTCAGCCGGCACAGCGAGCACCACGGCGAGCGACGCGCTCCCGGAGAACGATCGCGCCCCGCCCTGCCGTGACTGGACCGGCACCCCGGACAGCACCAGCGTGGGCGCGGGCACGGGATCCCCAGCCGTGGTCTTGGGCGTGAGGTAGACGTCGACGAGGTCGCCTCGGCCGAGGTCGTCGGACAGATGCCCGGCCTCGACGGGCACCGTGACGAACCGGCTCGCGGTGACAGCTCGGCTCGAGGACAGCGCAGCGATCGGGACGATCTCGTGTGCTCCGACGAATCGGGTGATGACGTAGCCGACCGGAGGCGCACCGCTCGCCGCGATGTAGAGACCGCCGGAGCCGGCGAGCCGCACCCGGCCGACCGCCAGATCGTCTGCCGCCACATGCTGGCCGGGCACCAGGTCGTGCGCTGCGACGAAGACCTGCGTCGTGTTGTCCGCGGCGGCGAACACGCGCGCTCCGGCCACGACCGACAGCAGCACGAGAAGAACGCCGAGCACGAGACGTGCATCGAGCCATCGTGGTGCCGCCAGGCGCGCAGCCCTGGGCGAGGCCACGTCCGTCACCGGCTCCCCCTCTGCATGCGTCGGCGGGTGGGTAGTTCATCGTGCCGGATCGAATTCCTGCCCCGGGTCGTCATCCACACCCGGACGGCTGTGGACGAATCCCCCGACT
>JAVEEH010000019.1 GCA_030840545.1 Frankiaceae bacterium
GAACTGGCCGGCGAGGACGTGCTCGTCCTGCGTGGCGATGTCGCTGATCATGCTCGCGAAGGTGCCGGACGTCGAGGCGACGGGGGAGTCACGCACGAGGATGCGGAATCCGTCGGTGTCGTTCTCGACGTACTCCAGCAGCCCGCTCGCTGCCTGCTCGAGCAGCTCGCGCGGGTTGTCTCCGCTGAGCGAGTGCGTGATGCGATCGAGCAGCCGTCGTACCTCTCGGTCGACGACGACGGCGTAGAGGCCCTCCTTGCCGCCGAAGTGCTCGTAGACGACCGGCTTGGACACGCCGGCCTTCTCGGCGATCTCCTCGACGCTGGTGCCGTCGAAGCCCTTGGTCGCGAACAGAGACCGGCCGATGTCGAGGAGCTGCTCGCGCCGCTCCTTGCCAGACATCCGCACCCGAGGGTTGGTCGCCGCTTCGCGAGGTGTGGCGGTGCGGCCGGGCAGCGGGACGACGTTGCCCTCGGTCACCCGGGGTTGCTCACGAGCTTGGCGTCGAGGCGTTCTCGGGTCGGCCACCGCACCTCCGTCGCCAGGCGGAGCTTCTCCATCGCCCAGATGATGCGGGCGGTGGAGTCGAGCTGGCCGCGCATGACGCCATGCCGGGCGGCGGTCGGCTCGGCGTGGTGGAGGTTGTGCCACGACTCGCCCATCGAGATGATCGCCAGCCACCAGACGTTGGTGGCCCGGTCACGGCTCTTGAACGGGCGCTGGCCGAACGCGTGGCAGATGGAGTTGATCGACCAGGTCGTGTGGTGGAGCAGCGCGACGCGGACGAGGCTTCCCCAGAAGAACGCCGTGAGCGCGCCCTGCCAGGCGAAGCCGCTCCACAGGAACCCGACGAGCGGGGGCAGCAGCAGCGTGACCGCGGTGAGGCGCATGAACAAGCGGTCGACCTTGACGATGTCCTTGTCGGCGAGGAGGTCGGGGGCGAAGCGCTCCTGGTTGGTCTGCTCGATGTCGAACAGCCAACCGATGTGGGCGTGGTAGAGCCCTTTGGTGAGCGCCTTGACGTCGTTGCCATAGCGCCACGGTGAGTGCGGGTCGCCTTCCTTGTCGCTGAAGGCGTGGTGGCGACGGTGGTCGGCCACCCAGCGGATCACCGGTCCTTCGATGGCAAGGCTGCCGGCGACCGCCAGCGCGACCCGGACGGCGCGTGGCGCCTTGAACGAGCCGTGGGTGAAGTAGCGGTGGAAGCCGACGGTGATGCCGTGGCCGGAGATCGCGTACATGACGACAGCGATGACGACGTCGTGCCAGCCGAGGCCCCAGCCCCAGACCACGGGGACGGCGGCGGCGACTGCGAGCAGCGGGACGACGATGAACAGACCGAGGATCCACTGCTCGATCCGGGCCTGGCGGAGGGTGCCGGGGAGGGCGGCGAGGGGTCTGGCTTCGCGTGCGGTCGTGGTCTCGTCGCTCGTGCTGGCCGGTCGTGCCTCGGTCGTGGTTGGTGCCGTCATGCAGCTGCTCCTCATCGATCGTGGCCGTGCCTTTCCTACGCCAGCGTAACCTACGCAACCGTAAGTTGTGCAGCTGCCTCGGTGAACAGTTCGTTACGGCTGTGGATGGCGGACCGAAAGTGTCCGAGCAGCACAGAACGATCATGGTTATGAACGATCACGAACGCCGCATCGCCCGCGCTCGTCTGTTGCGTCGCGAGGGCAAGACCTACAACGAGATCCGCGCAGTCCTCGGCCCGATGTCGGAGCATCAGCTCGAGTGTTGGCTCCGGGGGATACCGCGCCCGCGAGCGACGCTTCGCGGCCGCGCGAAGGACGATAAGCGGCGCGAATGCCGGAGATTGCGTGCGCAAGGGTTGACCTATGACGAAATCGCCGCCAAGACGGGAGCATCCAAGGGTTCGATTAGTCCGTGGGTTAGTGATGTAACGATGCCGCCCAACGTCAGGCGACAACGCCGAGTGCGGAGTCAGGAGGCTCGACAGCGCGTTGCCGACGCCCTACGACAACGCGCTGCACGTCGACGGGACGCCATCAGACAGTCCGCGGCGGCAGCGATCTCGTCACTCACCGAACGAGAGTTGCTCATAGCGGGCGTAGCGCTGTACTGGGCAGAGGGCTCCAAGGACAAGCCATGGCGCCGGAGCGGCCGGGTAGTCCTGATCAACAGCGATGCGGGCGTGCTCAAGTTGTTCCTGGCATGGCTGGACCTTGTTGGTGTATCGGAACAAGCCCGGACCTACCGCCTCAACATCCATGAGACGGCTGACGTTGGCGCCAACGAGCGATGGTGGGCTGATCGACTTCAGATCCCGCTGGCGTCCTTCGCGCCCGCAACATTGAAGAAGCACAACCCGAAGACCGTCCGGCACAACTGTGGCGAGGACTATCACGGCTGTCTCGTCGTTTGCATCGCGAGATCAGGTTGGCTCTACTACGCCATAGAGGGCTGGTGGAACCAGCTGTTGGCCAACGCCTCAGCCGGGCTGATGGTGCACACTGAAACCGCAACTGATCCCCCGTAGGGTAACTGGCAACCCGGCTGCCTTTGGAGCAGTGTCATTTCCTGGTTCGAGTCCAGGCGGGGGAGCCCACGATCGATGATCCCGCCTTGCAGCGATGGCCGGATAGGCTCGGGACGAATCCTCTGGCGATCCAGGAGCCGCAGTGACCGACGCTCGTCCGGCCGCCGTCATCGTGCTGGCCGCCGGGCAGGGCAAGCGGATGAAGTCGGCCTTGCCGAAGGTGCTGCACACGATGTGCGGCCGCACCCTTCTCGGCCACGTCCTCGCCGCGATCGAGCCGCTTCAGCCGGAGCGCATGCTCGTCGTGCTCGGTCACGAGCGCGACCAGGTCGAGGGGTTCATCGCCGAGGCCGCACCCAAGGCGGAGATCGTCCTGCAGGAGCAGCAGCGCGGCACGGGGCACGCCGCCCGAGTGGCCCTCGAGGCCGCTGCGGATCTGGCGGGCACTGTCCTCGTCATGCACGGCGACACCCCGTTGTTCACCACCGAGACCCTGCAGGCCGTGCTCGCCCGGCACGCGGAGCAACGTGCCGACGCCACGATGCTCACCGCGGTGATGCCCGATCCCACCAACTATGGGCGCGTCACCCGGGACGCCGACGGTCACGTGACCGGCATCGTCGAGGACCGCGACGCCGACGACCTGGTCAAGCAGATCCAGGAGATCTGCACGGGTGTCTACGCCTTCGACGCCGTCGCGCTCCGCGATGCGCTCGACCAGATCGCAACCGACAACGCTCAGCAGGAGGAATACCTCACTGACGCGATCGGCCTCCTCGTCAAGGAAGGCAAAGCCGTCGTCAGCGTCGTTGCCGGCGACTGGCGCGAGACGCTCGGTGTCAACGACCGTGTCCAGCTTGCGGACGCCCGCCGCTACATGCGCGACCGGCTCGTCAACCACTGGATGCGTGCAGGCGTGACGATCACCGACCCACAGACGACCTGGATGGGCGTGCGGGTGCGCCTCGAGCCCGATGTGACCATCCACCAGAACACCCAGCTCCACGGCACCACCACCATCCGCAGCGGTGCCACGGTCGGCCCGGATTGCACGCTCACCAACACCGTCGTGGAGGCGGGCGCGACGGTCGTGAAGTCCCAGTGCGACGGCGCCGAGATCGGACCCGGCGCGACCGTCGGGCCCTACAGCTACCTCCGCCCGGGCACCCGGCTCGGCGCGCGCACGAAGGTCGGCGCCTTCGTCGAGACCAAGCAGGCCGACCTCGGCGAGGACAGCAAGGTCCCCCACCTGACCTACGTCGGGGACGCCACCATCGGTGCCGGGGCCAACGTCGGCGCCGGCACCGTCTTCGTCAACTACGACGGGGTCGACAAGCACCACACCACCGTCGGGGACGCCGCCTTCGTCGGGTCCGGCTCGATGCTGGTCGCCCCCCGGGACATCGGCGCCGGCGCCTACGTGGCCGCCGGCTCGGTGATCACCGAAGACGTCCCGCCGGGCGCCATCGGGGTCGGCCGAAGCCGCCAGCGCAACGTCCTCGGGTGGGTGCTGCGGCGACGCGCCGGGACCAGATCGGCCCAAGCCGCGACCGCAGCGGGTGCGGACGGCACAATGGAACCCACCGACGCAGGCCAGCAGGGGGACCCGCAGTGACCGGCATCAAGACGACCGGCGAGAAGACCCTGATGCTCTTCTCCGGCCGCGCTCACCCCGAGCTGACCGACGAGATCGCCCACCAGCTCGAAGTCGCCGTCAGCCCGACCGACCTGCGCGACTTCGCCGACGGCGAGATCTACGCCCGGTTCAACGAGTCGGTCCGCGGCTGCGACGCGTTCGTCGTCGAGGCGATGACGACACCCATCAACCACTGGCTGATGGAGACGCTCGTCATGTGCGACGCGCTCAAGCGTGGGTCGGCCAAGCGCATCACCGTGGTCCTGCCCTACTACCCCTACGCCCGCCAGGACAAGAAGAGCCGTGGCCGCGAGCCGATCTCCGCCCGCCTCGTCGCCGACCTCTACAAGACCGCAGGCGCCGACCGCATCCTCACCGTCGACCTGCACACCAGCCAGATCCAGGGCTTCTTCAACGGCCCGGTCGACCACCTCTTCGCGTTGCCGTTGCTCGCCGACTATGTCGGCGCCAACTACGACAGCGACAACATCACCGTCGTCGCACCCGACTCCGGGCGGGTGCGCGTCGCCGAGCGCTGGACCGAGC
>JAVEEH010000038.1 GCA_030840545.1 Frankiaceae bacterium
AACACACCGGGAGCAGCGGCCAAGGCGTTCTCGACCTCGACGCTGTAGACGTTCTCGCCCCCGCGGTTGATCATGTCCTTGGCCCGATCGACGATGTAGGTGAACCCCTCGGGCGAGACTCGGGCCAGATCGCCGGTGTGCAGCCAGCCGTTCACGAATGTCGCCGCGGTCGCCTCGGGCTTGTTCCAGTACCCCGCAACCACATTGGCACCGCGGATGAGCAGCTCACCGACGCCGGTCGACGGGTCCGGGTCGGCGACCTGCAAGTCGACAGTCGGCACCGCGAAGCCGACCGAGTCGGCGTGCGTGTCGGCGTACTCGTGCGGAAGAAATGTCGAGACGGACGCGGTCTCGGTGAGGCCGAACCCATTGCCGACCCGCGCATTGCCGAAGCCCTTCTTGATGCGACCGACAAGCGAAGGGGCGATTGGCGCTCCGCCGTAGGTCGCGTGCTCCACCCGGGACAGGTCGTACGACGCCACATCCGGCACCGACAGTGCGTACCAGAAGATCGCCGGCACCGTCGTGACGACGCGGACGTCCTCCTCGACGATCGCCCGCAGGAAGCGGTTGACCTCGAACGTCGGCATCACGATCGTGCAGCCGCTCTCGGCGAGAGTCGGCAACAGCTGCGAGTTGCACCCGGTGACGTGGAACAGCGGCACCGAGACCAGGTTGCGCATCGGCTCGGCGCCGTCGCGCAGCCCCCGCACCCGCACGACGTTCTCGATGTTGGTCGTGAAGTTCGCGTGCGTCGTCATCGCGCCTTTGGGAAAGCCTGTCGTCCCCGACGTGTAGAAGATTGCGCCGAGATCCTCCGGTGCGAGTGACTCGTCGGCATACGGGACACCGTCCGGCAGCGGGGAGCCGGGGGACAGCACGAGCGAGGCGCCCGAGTCGCCGACGACATAGTCGACCTCGGGGTCGGTGAACCGCGTGTTCACCGGCACGGCGACGCCGCCCGCCAGCAACGTCCCGAGGAAGGACAGAACCCAGTCGAGCCCGTTCCCATGCCGGACGGCCACCCGATCGCCGCGACCGATCCCGTCCGCGCGCAGCCCACCGGCCACCCGTGCCGCGCTGTCCCAGAGCTGGCGGTAGGTCAACCGCGGCCCGTCCAGCTCGACGAACGCCTCGGCCTGCGGCGTCGACTCGACCGCCCGTCGCAGGGTCTCGACCAGCGACGCCGGCAGATCCTCGAAGCGCTTGACACCGTCGGTGCCGCGGACGACACCGGACAGGTCGAAGGGCTCGATGACGCCTGCTTGGCCGGCCATCAGTAGGCAGCCACGTTCTCGAAGTAGCGCCGCGGGTTCGCAACAAGCATCGTGTCGATCTGCTTGTCCGTCACACCCCGCTCACGCAGGGCCGGCAACACGTCGTTGGTGATGTGCAGGTAGTGCCAGTTGGGATTGAGCCCCAGCAGGTTGGGATCGATCCAGTCGATGTAGCAGGCGGCGTCGTGCGCGAGCACCATCTGGTCGGTGAAACCCCGCGCGACCATCTCCGCCACGATTGCGACCCGCTCGTCGAACGAACCACCCGTGTCGATGCCGAAGCGGTCCATCCCGAGCAGATAGCCATGCCCGGCAAGCTCGCTGAGGTGCTCGGCGTCAGTCGAGTCGCCGCTGTGCCCGAGCACCACGCGAGTGGGGTCGACGCCCTCGTCCGCGAAGACGCGATGCACCTCGAGGCCGCTCCTCGACTCCGGATGGGTGTGCACGGTGATGGGCGCCCCCGTCCGGCGGTGCGCCTTCGCCACCGCACGCAGGATCCGTTCGACGTCCCGCGTCATCCCGTAGTGGTCGATCGCGCACTTGAGGAACGCAGCCTTGACTCCGCCGGTGCCGGGGATGCCTTCCGTGATGTCCCGGACGAACATGTCGATCATAGGTTCGGGCAGATCGACGATGCCCGGGATCGGGCCGCGGTAGAGGAAGTAGAAAGGCACGGTGTCGTAGGTGTAGACGCCGGTCGCCACGACGACGTTGATGTCCACCTGGTTGGCCACGCTGACGATGCGCGGCACATAGCGCCCGAGGCCGATCACCGTGGGGTCGACGATCGTGTCGATGCCCGCCGCCTTCAGGGCGGTCAGCTTCGCCACCGCGTCGGCGATGCGTGCCTCTTCGTCCCACTGGTCGTCGTTCTGCTCGACGTCGGGTGTCAGCACGAAGACGTGCTCGTGCATCAGCACCCGGCCGAGGGCGGATGTGTCGATGGGGCCGCGGGCAGTCCAGACGTCGGTCACGCGGGCAGCCTATGAGGCGGTGCCGCTGCCTGCGCCTGCGAGGATGAGGTGGTGACCACGACGCAGCCGTCGCAGGTCGGCGCCGGCCGAGTGCGGCCGCGTCGCGGGCCGATCCTGGTCGCGTTGATGCTCTCGATGGGCATCGCCGCCCTGGACGCGACGATCGTCGCCACGGCGATCCCACAGATCGTCGGCAACCTCGGCGGCTACTCCCGCTATCCCTGGCTGTTCTCGATCTATCTGCTGACGCAGGCGGTCTCGGTGCCGATCTATGGTCGGCTGTCGGACCTGTTCGGACGCAAACCGGTGCTGTTCTTCGGCATCGGTGTCTTCCTCGGTGGCTCGGTGCTGTGTGGCGCGGCCTGGAGCATGACGAGCCTGATCATCTTCCGCGGCATCCAGGGCATCGGGGCGGGCGCCATCATCCCGATGACGACGACGATCGTCGGTGACATCTACACCCTGGAGGAACGCGGCAAGATCCAGGGCTACATCTCGAGCGTGTGGGGGATGGCGTCGGTGGTCGGGCCGGCACTCGGCGGCGTGCTGGCGCAGTACGCCTCCTGGCGCTGGATCTTCTACCTCAACATCCCGGTGGGCGTCGCCGCTGTCGTCATGCTGCAGCGCTATCTGCGCGAGGACGTCGTACGACGGAGGCATCGCATCGACTACGAGGGCGCGGTCGTTCTCACCCTCGGTCTGTCGATGCTGATCCTCGGCTTGCTCGAGGGTGGCGTGGGCTGGGCGTGGGGGTCCGGCCAGAGCATCGGGTTGTTTGCCGGCGCCGCGGTCCTGCTCGGCCTGTTCGTCTACATCGAGCGCCACGCCGTCGAGCCGATGCTCCCGCCCTGGGTGTTCAGCCGCCGGATCCTCGTGGCGGCCAACATCGCTGCCACAGCAATCGGTGCGGTGCTGATCGGGTTGACGTCGTTCGTCCCCAGCTATGCACAGGGAGTCGTCGGCGTGGGAGCGGTGCTGGCCGGGTTCGCCATGGCCGCGATGAGTGTCGGGTGGCCGCTCGCCTCGAGCCAGGCATCGAAGCTTTATCTGCGCATCGACTTCCGGGACACGGCCATCATCGGCAACGTCATCATGATCGTCGGCTGCTTGCTCTTCGCGGTCTATGTCCACGAGAACTCCGGGCTGGGCCGCGTCGCACTCGCGAGCTTCGTCACCGGCGTCGGCCTCGGCTTCGTCTCGATCGCCATCCTCGTCGCCGTGCAGTCGGTCGTCGGCTGGAACCGGCGCGGTGTCGTCACCGGCGCCAACATGTTCACGCGGTCGCTCGGCAGCGCCGTCGGCGTCGCCATCTTCGGCAGCATCGCCAACACGACGCTGGCGTCCCGGTTCCGGCACGCGCCGGCCGGCCTCGGTCTGAGTGGCCACTCGATCGACACGGCGCGGCTGGCCTTCGGTCAGCACGGTCATCGCTCCGGCGCCGCAGCGAGCTATGCCCGCCACTCGCTCTATCTCGCGTCGCACCGGGTGTTCTGGGCGCTGGTCGTCGCAGCCGTGATCGGGCTGGTCACGCAGTTCCTGCTGCCCCGCCGGGTCCGGCCGCTGGTCTTCCCCGACGACCCGCCGGCGCCGGCCTGACGATGCTGCCACTGGACGGGATGCTCGTCGTCGCCCTCGAGCAGGCGGTCGCCGCGCCGCTGGCATCGCGCCATCTTGCCGACCTCGGTGCGCGCGTCGTCAAGCTCGAGCGGGTCGACGGCGGCGACTTCGCGCGTCACTACGACCATGCCGTGCGCGGGCTCGCGAGCCACTTCGTCTGGCTCAACCGCGGCAAGGAGTCGATCGCGCTCGACCTCAAGGAACCCGGCGGTCGCGACATCCTCGCCCGCTTGTTGGATCGGGCCGATGTGTTCCTGCACAACCTCGGGCCCGGCGCGGTCGACCGCCTCGGATTCCCGGCCGACCGGCTGCGGGTCGAGCATCCGCGGCTGGTCGTGTGCGCAATGTCGGGTTATGGCTCGACCGGGCCCTACCGCGACAAGCGGGCCTACGACCTGCTGGTGCAGAGCGAGGCCGCGCTGGTCGCGGTGACCGGCACGGCGGACCATCCGGCGAAGGCCGGCATCCCCGTCGCGGACATCGCCTCCGGCATGTATGCCTTCGCCAACATCCTCGCGGCGCTGCTGCACCGCGAACGCACGGGCACCGGCACCGCGTTCGAGGTCACGATGTTCGACGCGCTGGTGGAATGGATGGGACACCCGGTGCACGCGACCGACCACACCGGGCAGGCTCCACCGCGGGTCGGGTTGTCCCACCCTGTCATCGCGCCGTACGACGCCTACCCGACCGCGGACGGTCACGAGGTCGTGATCGGCATCCAGAACGACCGCGAGTGGGTCCGGCTGGCGACCGACGTGTTGGGCCGGCCGGAGCTCGCGACGGATCCCGGCTATGCGACCAACGTCGCCCGGGTCCGCAACCGCTCCGCCGTCGACGGTGTGGTCGGTGCGGCGATGGCCGCGCTGACGGTCGACGAAGCGGTGCAGGCACTCGACGACGCCCGCATCGCGAGCGCCCGGCTCAACACCGTCAACGAGCTGCTCGAGCACCCGCAGCTGGTGGCGCGGGACCGCTGGCGGACCGTGTCGACGCCGGTCGGCGAGGTGCGGAGCTTGCGCTCGCCGATGGAGCCCGTTGGCGAAGCGCCGATGTCCGCCGTCCCTGCACTCGGCGAACACACCGCGGCCGTGCTCGCTGAGCTGGGCTGGTCGCCGGCCGAGGTGGCCGCGCTGCGCGACGCCGGCGTGGTCGGGTGAGCGGACCGCGCTGGGTCGCACGTCCGTCGAATGCCCGGTGAGAACCCGGACCGGGTGTTAGCGTGATTTGACACTTACTGTCCGTGACGGCTCAACCCAGACGTTGAGGAGCCGCCGTGGTGACGACCACGGGCAACATGCCCCGGCCGCGCACCCCCGCGGACGGTCCGGGGCCGGTTCCCGCCGTCGTCGCCGGTCGGTTCCGGGTCCAGCGGGTCATCCAGCGGCGAGCCGGTGGGGCGACGCTCGCAGCGGTCGACGAGACCACCGGGGCCAGCGTCGTCCTCAAGACGGCTCGCAGCGACGCGATGGCCCGGGGCACTCGGCTGCGCCTGCTGCACGAAGCCGACGTCCTGCGCACGCTCCGCGGGCCGGGGCTGGTGCCGCTGGTGGATGCCGGCGACACGGATGGCCTGTTCTACCTCGCGATGCCGCTCGTGGCGGGTCGCACTCTCGAGCAGCGGCTGGCCGCGGGCCGGCTGACCGTCGCGGAGTCGGTCCGGCTGGCCCAGGACCTTTTCACCGCGCTGGCCGCCGTGCATGCCTGCGACATCCTTCATCGCGACATCAAGCCGAGCAACGTCATGGTCGGCGAGGGGCCGGTCGAGCAGGCGACTCTCATCGACTTCGGCCTCGCGCGGAGCGCCGGACTCGACGTCTCGCTGCGCGACGAGCCGGTCGGTACGGCGCGCTACATGTCACCGGAGCAGGCCGGTCTCGTCCACCGCGAGGTCGACGAACGCTCGGACCTCTACTCCCTCGGCGTACTGCTCTTCGAATGCGTCACCGGGCGGCCGCCGTTCGAGGGGCAGTCGGTGGGCGAGGTGCTGCGTCAGCATCTGTCCGCACCCGCGCCGGACGCACGTTCCTATGTCGCCGACGTGCCCGCGGTGTTGGCACAGATGTTGCAGCGGCTGCTCCGCAAGGACCCCCGGGACCGCTACCAGTCGGCGGCCGGCGCACTCGCCGACGTCGACCAGCTTGCCCGTCGGCTCGCCGACGGTGACCCGGACCCCGTCATCGCGCTGGGCCTGGACGACCGGCGTGCGACGTTGACCGAACCGGCGTTCGTCGGTCGTCGCGGTGAGCTGGCCGAGCTGAGAAAAGCGACGCTCGAGGCGACCGCCGGCCGCGGCGGTGTGGTGCTTGTGGAGGCGGAGTCCGGCGGCGGCAAGTCGCGGCTGCTCGACGAGCTCGCGGCCCGATGTCTCGAGAGTGACACCGTCGTCTTGCGCGGACAGGGTGTCGACCAGGCCGCCCGCCGGCCGTTCCAGCTGCTGGAGGGCGTTGCCGAGGGGCTGGTGGCCGCCGCCGGCCGCGACCCGGAGCTGGCCGACCGGCTGCGCGACTTGCTCGGCGGGGATCGCGGTGTCCTCATCAGTGTGCTGCCAGCGCTCGCCGGCTTGCTCGGCTCGGCTGCGGCCGACGAGCAGCTGGGCCCGGAGGAGTTCGGTGAGTCGCGGGCCTTGACCGCGCTGGTGCACCTGCTCGACGCGCTGGCGGCGACGGCGCGCACCGTCGTCGTCCTCCTCGACGACTGCCAGTGGGCGGACGAGCCGACCATTCGGCTGATCGCTCGCTGGCGCCGTGACCTCGTCGAGGCGAGCGACGACGCGGCGCCGGTCCGGGCGGTGATGATCGCCGCCTACCGCGCCGAGGAGGTGCGCGCGGGCGACCCGTTGCGGGCGATGTCACCGCGCCGGTTGGTGCTCAGCCCATTCACGGACGCCGACGTGCAGGCACTGGTCGAGTCGATGGCCGGCCGGGTGCCCGAGGAGGCGCTCGAGGTCGTCACCCGGCTGTCGTCCGGGAGCCCGTTCATGGCCAGTGCGGTGGTGCGGGGCCTGGTCGAGTCGGGTGCGCTGTTCCACGACGGACACGACTGGCGATCGGATCCGACGTTGATCGCATCGGCGCAGTCTTCGCGCGAGGCGGCGACGTTCCTCACGGGACGACTCGAGCTGCTCGCCCACGACGTGCTCGAGCTGGTGGCGGCCGGTGCGGTGCTGGGCAAGGAGTTCGACGTCGACCTGGCCGCCGGTCTGGTGGCGACCGATCCGGGCACGGCGGTGCTCGCCCTGCAGGCTCTGCGCAACAGGCATCTGCTGTGGCTCGACGCCGACGAGCTGGTTGCGACGTTCGTGCACGACAAGCTCCGGGAGGCGCTGCTCGACCGGTTGACGCCGATCGAGCGACGCGCGCTGCACGCGGGCGCGGCCGAGCTGCTGGCAATGCGCCCCGGCCAGGCGCCGTCCTACGACCTCGCCTACCACTACCACGCCGCCGGCAACGATGCGGCGGCATTGCCGCACGCGCTCGCCGCTGCCGCCGAGGCGCGGGCCAGGCACTCGCTGTCGGCGGCCGAGCAGCAATACCGCATCGCCGTCGGGGGTGTCGCGCCGGAAGACGTCACGACGCAACGCGACGTGCAGACCGGTCTCGGTGACGTGCTCATGCTGCAAGGGCGGTACGACGACGCAGCTGAGTGCTTCACCGCTGCTTTGTCCATCGCGCAAGAGCGACCGGACCGCGCCGAGATTGCGCTGCGTCTCGGCGAGCTGAGCTTCAAGCGCGGGGAGGTGCCGCAGTCGGTGCGGCACCTGGAAGGTGCGTTGCGTTCGCTCGGCCGTCGCGTTCCCCGCCGTCGGACGACGTTCGCGGTGTGGGCGGTCTGGGAAGTGTTGGTCCAGGCGGCGCACTGCCTGCTGCCGCGCCGTGTGGTGCAACGGCGATCCCTGGATGTGGGCGCGATCGACATCCTGGCTGCGCGCATCCACAGCCGGCTCGCCTACTCCTACTGGTTCAGCGCCGGCCGGATGCCGACCGCGTGGGCGCACTTCCGCGAGATGAACATCCTGGAGCGTTATCCGCGCACCCTTGCACTCGCCCAGGCCTACTCCGAGCACGCGCCGGTGATGAGCACGCTGCCCTGGTATGCACGGGGTATCGACTATGCCGAGCGGTCGATGGTGATCCGCACGGAGTTCGGCGACGTCTGGGGACAGGGTCAGTCGTTGCACTTCTATGGCGTCGTGCTCTATGCCGCGTCACGGTTCACCGAGGCGATCGACAAGCTCACCGAGGCGATCCGGTTGCTCGACCGCACCGGCGACCAGTGGGAGATCAACACCGCGTCGTGGCACATCGGGTTCTGCCAGTACCGCCTCGGTCGCATCGACGAGGCGGTGGAGACGTTCCGCCGGTGCTATGCCAACGGGCTCGAGATCGGCGATCACCAGGCGGCGGCCATCAGCCTTTCGGGCCTGGCCAAGGCGACCGGCGGCCTGCTGGCCGCCGCGGACGTCGCACGCGAGCTCGCGCACAGTGAGGGCGACGTCCACACCGCCTCCGAGCTGCTCACCGGCGAGGCGATCCGGCTGCTGGCGGTCGGTGAGCCGCTCGCGGCCGTCGAGGTCCTGGAGCGGGTGCACCGCGAGGTGCGCGACGCCGGTGTCCGCAGCGAGTACGTCGCACCCGTGCTGCCGTGGCTGCTGACCGGGCTGCGGATGGCGGCCGAGCAGACCGGGCCGTATCGGCTGGCCGAGCGACGTGTGCTGCTGCGCCGGGCCCGCAAGGTCGCCCGGCCGGCCCGCCGGCTCGCGCGCAGCTATCGCAACAACCTGCCGCAGGTGCTGCGCGAGCAGGCGTCGATCGCCCGGCTGGCCGGCCGGCAGGGTCGCGCGGGGCGGCTGCTCGACCGAAGCATCCGGGTGGCGACCGAGCTCGCGATGACCCATGAGGCGGCCTTGTCGCGCGAGGTCGCCGACGCGTTCCAGACCGGGCGGGTGCCCGTCGGCGCGGTCAGCCCCGAGGCGAAGCGGGCCGCCAGCGGGCCCGTCGCTGCAGGTCCCGGTGATGCCGCGCCGACACTGTCACTCGTCGATCGCTTCGACACCCTGCTGCGCGTCGGTCGGGCCATCGCCACCGCACTGACGCCGACGGCGGTCTTCGACGTCGTCCGTGTTGCGGCGTCGGAGCTGTTGCGCAGCGAGGAGTGCGCGATCGTGCTGGTCGACCCGACCGATCCCGCCGGCGAGCGGTTGGTAGCGCTCGACGAGTCCTCCGGCCTCGGGGTCAGCTCGCGGCTCGTGCAGCAGGCGATGGACACCCGCGCCGTGGCGGTGTTCACCGACGAAGCCGGCACCGACCCGTCTGCAAGTCTGGTCCTGGAGCAGGCCCGGTCGGCTCTTGCCGCACCGGTGTTCGTCCGTGGTCGGCCGATCGCCTGCTGGCACGTCGTACACCGTCAGGTGAGCGGACTGTTCGGCCCGGACGAGATGCGACTGGCCGAGTTCATCTCCGCCCTCGCGGGTGCGGCGTTGGAGAACGCCGAGGGGTTCGCCGAGGTGCAGGCACTGTCACAGTCGCTCGAACGCCGGGTGGGGGAGCGCACCGCCGAGCTCTCCGTCGCCAACAGCGCCCTGCGGTCGACCCTGGCCGAGCTCGAGCGCGCCAACGGCGAGCTGCGCCGGCTCGACGAGCTCAAGAGCGACTTCGTCGCGATGGTGTCCCACGAGCTGCGCTCGCCGTTGACGTCGATCCTCGGCTACTGCTCGACGATGCTGCGCCACTGGGACAAGGTCGACGACGAGCGCAAGCAGTCCTTCGTCGACATCATCGACCGGCAGAGCCGGCGGTTGTCGGGTCTGGTGAACGACCTGCTCGAGATGTCGCGCATCGAGTCCGGCAAGCTCGACACCCGGCTCCAGCCATTGCCGTTGCGGCCGTTGGTGGAGGAGCTCGCCGCTGACTACCGTGACCGGCTGCCCGAGCTGCGGGTCGCCGGTGACATCGATGCTGCCGTGGTCGCGGACACCGACCACCTCCGCCGGGCGCTGATCAACCTGATCGACAACGCGATCAAGTACGGCGGCCAGCCGGTGTCGGTGGAGATCGAGTCAGCAGGTCACTCCGTGTCGATCGCGGTGCGTGACTCCGGTCCGGGAGTGCCCGAGGAGTTCCGCTCGAGGCTGTTCGAGAAGTTCGCACAGGCGAGCTCGGGCAGCACGCGCAAGGCGACCGGCACCGGCCTCGGACTTTCCATCGTCAAGGGACTCGTCGAGGCGATGAGCGGGTCGGTTCACTACGACCCACCCGCCGATCGCGGCGGCGCTTTCGTGGTCACGCTGCCCCGCGCGACGTAAGGGCTGGCGCTCACATTCGCCATCGCCGCTAGGCTGACGCGTCAGTGCAAGACCCGAGTTCCCCTGAAGGGAAGTCCCGTGGCGCGAGCTAGTGCGAAGAAGACCCAGACCCGCCGGACCAGTCGTAAGGCGGCACCTGCCCGGTCGAGAGCGCGGAGCACCGCGGCGAGCCGGCCGGCCAAGAAGACCACGGCCGCAGCGCCCGCGGCTGCAGCGTCGGCTCCTGCCGCCGGCAGCATCGACCTGGCCGGTGGCCTGCGCCGCCTGCTGTCCTCGGTCGAGGCCGAGGTGCGCGCCGTCGGCGCCCTGAGCGAGCGGATCGACACCCTCGTCGCGGAGCTCAACGAGCGTCGGGACGAGCAGGCGAAGCGGTTGCTGACCCTCGATGCGCTGCGCTCGTCGGTCAACGACGTAAGCCTCGGTGCGTTCCTCGACAAGGCGATCCGCCCGCGCAAGGTGCGCGTCGTCGAGGTCATGCCCAAGCGCCTGACCCAGGGCTGACCCCACGACTTGTCAGACGGTGAGCACGCTCTGACGTGCTGAGCGTCTGACAAGTCGGTTAGTCCTCCGAGCCCGACTCGCTCATGCGGCCCCGGATCGCGTCCGTGACCGACGGGTCGAGCAGCGTCGTCACGTCACCGAGCTCGCGATGCTCGGCGATGTCCTTGAGCAACCGGCGCATGATCTTGCCCGAACGCGTCTTCGGCAGCTCAGGAGTGACGAGGATCTGCCGCGGCTTGGCGATCGGCCCGATCTCCTTGGCGACGTGGTTGCGCAACGCCTGCACGAACTCGTCACCACTGCTCACGTCCGCCGCGACACTGCCGCGCGGGGTGACGAACGCCACGATCGCCTGCCCCGTCGTCGCGTCCGTCGCACCGACGACAGCGGCCTCCGCAACCATCGGATGGCCGACGAGCGCGTGCTCGACCTCGGTGGTCGAGATGCGGTGGCCGGAGACGTTCATGACGTCGTCGACGCGGCCGAGCAGCCAGAGGTCGCCGTCCTCGTCCCGCTTGGCTCCGTCGCCGGCGAAGTAGATGTCGGGGAAGCGCGACCAGTAGGTCTCCCGGTAGCGCTCGTCATCGCCCCAGATTCCGCGCAGCATGGATGGCCACGGCTCGGTGAGCACGAGATAGCCGCCGCCTCCGGCCGGCACCGGCTCGCCGTCGTTGTCGACCACGTCGGCGCTGATGCCCGGCAGCGGCTGCATGGCAGCGCCGGGCTTCGTGGTGGTCACGCCGGGCAGCGGGCTGATCATGATGGCGCCGGTCTCGGTCTGCCACCAGGTGTCGACGACCGGTGTGCGGCCGCCACCGACATAGGTGCGGTACCACATCCATGCCTCGGGGTTGATCGGCTCACCGACGCTGCCCAGGACGCGCAACGACGTCAGGTCGTAGGGCTCGAGCAGCTCGTGTCCCCACTTCATCAACGTGCGGATCGTCGTGGGGGCGGTGTAGAGGATCGACACCTTGTAGTGCTCGATCAGCTTCCACCAGCGGTCCTGGTCCGCCGGATGCGGCGTGCCTTCATAGATGACCGAGGTGGCTCCGTTGCACAAGGGTCCGTAGACGATGTAGCTGTGGCCGGTGATCCAGCCGATGTCGGCCGCACACCAGTAGACGTCGGTGTCCGGCTTGAGGTCGAACACCATCCGGTGGGTGAACGCGACCTGGGTGAGGTAGCCGCCGGTCGTGTGCAGGATGCCCTTCGGCCGCGCCGTCGTCCCGGATGTGTACATCATGAACAGGGGCTGTTCCGCGTCGAAGGCTTCCGGGTCGTGGCTGTCCGGCTGTCCGTCGACGAGGTCGTGCCACCACACGTCCCGCCCGTCAGTCCAGGCCACGTCGCCACCGGTGCGTCGTACGACGACGACGGAACGCACGTCCGGGCAGCCGTCGACGGCCTCGTCGACGGCGGGCTTGACCGGGGTGGGTGAGCCGCGGCGAAACTGCCCGTCGGTGGTGACGACGACCCGCGCGTCGGCGTCGAGGATGCGACCGCGCAGCGCGTCGGCTGAGAACCCACAGAAGACGACGTTGTGCGGGGCACCGAGCCGCGCGCACGCCAGGATCGTGACGACGGTCTCCGGGATCATCGGCATGTAGATCGCGACGCGATCGCCGGCCTGCACGCCGAGCTCGGCAAGCCCGTTCGCGGCCTGACACACGAGCCGCTGGAGATCGGCATAGGTGATCGTGCGCGTCTCGTTCTCGCCGTCGCCGATCCAGTGGTAGGCGACCTTGTCGCCGAAGCCGGCTTCGACATGACGGTCGACGGCGTTGACGCAGGCGTTGAGCCGGCCACCGACGAACCATTTCGCGAACGGCGGATCCCACTCGAGCGCCGTTGTCCACCGTCGGTCCCACCGCAGCCAGTCGGCCTGCTTCTCCCAGAACGCGATGCGGTCCGCGGCGGCTTCGTCGTAGAGCGCGGGTTGCGCATTCGCGTCGCGTGCCAACGTCTCCGGTGGAGGGAAACGGCGGGTCTCGTGGAGCAGGGCGTCGAGTGCGGTCTCGGACACGAGGCGGTCCTTCCTCAATCTCAGCGCAGGCAGGACTCGAGGGCTCGTTCGGTGAGGACGCGAGCGAGGTGGCGGCGATAGCCGGCCGACGCCGTCACGTCGCCGGCCGGCTCGGTGCCGTCGTCGGCGTAGGCCGCCGCGTCAGCCGCGCCGGAGCCGGATCCCACAGCGGCCTCCACGGCAGCGGCACGGAGCACGGTCGGGCCCATGTTGCCCAACGCAACCGCGACGGTGCCGTCGCCTCGGCGGACAGCTGCCACGGCAACCGTGGCCCAGTCGATCTGACGCCGGGTGAACTTCTCGTAGCCCCACCCGCCCTGGGTCTTGGGCACCCGCACCTCGACGAGGAGCTCGTCCGGCTCGAGCACGGTTTCCAGGAAGCCGGTGCCGAACGCGGCGGCGTCGACGGTGCGAGTGCCGCTCGGCCCGGCCACCACATATGACGCACCCAGCGCGAGCAGAGCCGTCGGCACATCCGCCGACGGGTCGGCGTGGGCGACCGAACCACCGATGGTGCCGCGATGCCGGACCTGCGGGTCACCGACGAGCCCGGCGGCGTGCGCGAGCATCGGCAGCTCGCGGCGCAGGGTCGCGTCCGTGGCGACGTCGTGGTGCCGCGTCAGCGCTCCGATTGCCACGACGTCACCCTCGTCGCGGACGTAGCCGAGCGTTGCCGCCCGGGACACGTCGACGATGACGGACGGCACGGCGAGACGCAGCTTCATCAGCGGCAGCAATGACTGCCCGCCGGCCAGCAGCTTGGCCTCGTCGCCATGCTCCGCCAGCGCAGCCAGAGCCTCGTCCGCGGTGTCGGCGCGCAGATAGTCGAACGGTGCCGGGATCACGTGGACTCCCCGGCGGCCTGCAGCACCGCGGCGACGATGTTGTGGTAACCCGTGCAGCGGCAGAGGTTGCCTTCGAGCCCGGTGCGGACCTCGTCGCCGGTCGGGTGCGGGTTCTCCTTCAGCAGCGAGACGGCCGCCATGACCATCCCGGGGGTGCAGAAGCCGCACTGCAACCCGTGCTTCTCGCGGAAGGCTCGCTGCACCGGATGCCAGGTGGCCGGGTCGGCGGCCGGGTCGGATGTCGAGAGCCCCTCGAGGGTCGTGACCTCGCGATCGCCGGCCGAGGCGGCGAGCATGGTGCACGACTTCACGGACTCGCCGTCGACCAGCACCGTGCACGCACCGCACGATGTGGTGTCACAGCCCACGTTCGTCGCGGTCAGGTCGAGTTTGTCGCGCAGCAAGTGCACGAGAAGGGTCCGCGGCTCGATGTCGACGGAGTGCTTCTGTCCATTGACGGTGAGGGTGACGTTCATGCGCTCGCCCCCTGCCCTGTTGTCTGCTGCGTTTCCTGCACGGCTCTCCAGACCCGTTCGGACGTGGTGGGCATGTCGATGTGGCGCACACCGAGGTGAGCGACGGCGTCGACGACGGCGTTCTGCACGGCGGGTGTTGCCCCGATGGTGCCTGCCTCGCCGATTCCCTTGACTCCCAATGGGTTCATCGGGCTGCGGGTCTCCATCGGCAGCAGCTCGAAGTCAGGCAGCTCGGCTGCCGACGGGAACGCGTAGTCGGCGAAGTTGGTCGACTGCGGGTTGCCGTCCTCGTCGTAGAGGACTTCTTCGAACAACGCCTGAGAGGCTCCCTGCGCGATGCCGCCGTGTCGCTGCCCCTCGACGATGACCGGGTTGATGACCGGGCCGGCGTCATCGACGGTCACGATGCGCACCAGCCGAGTCTGGCCGGTGTCGGCGTCAACTTCGACGACGGCGAGGTGGGCGCCGAACGGGAACGTCGCACCGGCCGCGTTGAAGTCGGTGTCCACGATCAGTCCCTGGTCGGCGTCCACACTGGCCGCGACCTCGGCCCACGAGCGCACCTCGTCGGGGGAGCCGGCGACGTGGAACCCGCCGCGTCCCTTGTCGAGCACGATGTCGCCGGGCGCTGCTTCGAAGAGGTCCGCGGCCGACTCACGCGCCTTCTCGACCGCTTCCAGCGCACCCTGATGGACCGCCGCGCCACCGAGCTGCAGCGACCTCGAGCCGCCGGTGCCGCCGCCCCGGGCCACGAGGTCGGTGTCGCCGTGGACGACCGTGATCCGCTCGACGGGGATGCCGAGCTCGTCGGACGCGAGCATCGCGAACGACGTCGCGTGACCCTGCCCGTGCGGCGACGTGCCGGTGTAGACGATGGCCGTGCCGTCGGGCCGGACGTTGATGCGCGCGAACTCGCTGCCTGCTTCGGGACCGGCGGTGATCTCGACGTAGGACGAGAGCCCGATGCCGAGCAGAGACCGCTCGCCGGCCGCCCGCCGCCGCTGCTGCTCGGCGCGCAGGGCGGGGTAGTCGGCGGCGTCGAGCACTGCGTCTAGAGCCTTGGCGTATTCACCGCTGTCATAGACCGCACCCGCCGGCGTCGTGAAGGGGAACACCTCGGGCGGGAGCAGGTTCTTGCGGCGTACGTCCGCCGGGTCCATGCCGATCTCGGTCGCGTAGAGGTCGATCGCGCGTTCGATCGCGGCGGTTGCCTCCGGCCGGCCGGCGCCGCGGTAGGCGACGACGCTCGACGTGTTGGTGACGACGGATCTGGTGCGGACGGCGACCTTCGAGATGTCGTAGACACCCGTTGCCATCGTCTGGGTCATGAAGGGGAGGACTGCGCCGAAGTGCGGGTAGGCACCGGAGTCCTGGAGAACCGTCAGCGAGTAGGCCTGCACCGTGCCGTCCCGGGTCCCGCCGATCTCGACGGTCTGGTGCTGAGCGCGCCCGTGCCCCATCGACAGCAGGTTCTCGGTGCGGGACTCCGTCCAGCGCATCGGGCGGTTCAGCCGCTGGGACAGAACCGCGATCACCAGGTCCTCGTTGGACACGCCGAACTTCGCACCGAAGCCGCCGCCGACGTCGGGGGCGATGAAGTGCACCCGGTCTTGTTCGATTCCCAGCGCCTGAGCGATGACGTTGCGGGCATCGTGCGGGTTCTGGGTCGACGCCCAGAACGTCAGCCGGCCGCCGCCGTCGGCCGACTCCCACGCGCAGGCGGAGCTGCGCACCTCCAGCGGGGCGGGGGCGACGCGCTGGTTGTGGATGTCCTGGCGGAGCACCACCTCGCAACCGTCGAACAGGCCGGCCGGCTCGCCGAGCTCGAAGCTGAGCACGGTGTTGCCGCCGGCGGCGGGGAACAGCAGCGTCTCGTCGCGCGCGGCGTCGCGGGGGTCAACCACGGCAGTGAGCTGCTCGTAGTCGACCGATACCAGCTCCGCGGCGTCCTCACCGTCATAGCGGGACTCGGTCACGATCGCGGCAACGGGCTCGCCGACGTAGCGCACCACGTCGGTCGCGAGCCAGGGCCGTGGCATCGTGGGCGGCAGGAAGCCCATCGGCAGCGGCGGTAGGTCGAGATCGGCGAAGTCCGCCGCCGTGAAGACACCGAGCACGCCCGGTGCACCCGCCGCGGCCGACGTGTCGACGGTGAACGTGGCGTGTGCGACCACTGACCGCACATAGGTCACATGACCGGCGCCGTCGAGGCGGGGATCGCGGAGGTCGTCGACGTAGACGCCGCCGCTCGTCAGGAACTTCGGGTCCTCGACCCGCAGCACGCGGGTGCCCAAGATGCTCACGGTTCGGGAGCATCCCGCATCGCCCAAGCACGCCGTCATCCCGGGTCCATCCGGCGCGGCGACTGGGCCAAAGGGGTGTAAGCACCTAAAGTCGGACAGCGACTGAGCCGAATAGACCAATGAGGACATCTTCAGCATGCCGCCAAATGCCCCAGTGAGGTGCGTCGATGAAGTGGCGAAGGACTCCGCCGCGCCACGCTGAGGTCATTGTTCGTGACCCACTGGTTCTCTCGATCACCGAGGCCGTCACGCGGGAGACGGCTGCCGGGCTGGTGGCCCGGGTCGGCCGGATCGCAGCCGACAACCGTGTTGTCATCGATCTCACCGCCATCCCCGCCTTCGACAGCGAGGGTGCGGCGGCGCTCGTCGGCCTGCAGGAGACGTTGGGTGCCGAGCGGCTGACGATCGTCGGGTTGCTCCAGGCGACAGCCCGGCTGGTCGGCTCCGACGAGGTCGCGCCCGAGCCGGCGCGGGACGCAGGGAGTCCCTGGGTGGTCCGGCGGCTGCGCGCGATCGCCGTCGTACAGACCGCCGACGAACGACCGGCCACGATGGACGGGATGGAAGCCGCGATCAGCGCGGCGATGGACGAGGCGGTCGGCATCGTCGTGGTCGACCTGCGCGGTGCGCAGCTCACCCGGCAGGGTGTGCAGACCATCGCCTTCGCCAGCAGCGGCGCTGCCCTACGGGGTCAGGAGCTGCTTGTCGTCAACGTCGATGCCGACACGGGGGAGCGTCTCCGCCGGGCCGGGTTGTCCGCCACGACCTATGTGGCGCCGGAGCCGCTGAGCGACTCCTGAATCGCCTGAATCGGTCACCGTGGCCGCTCCCGCTGTCTACAGTCGGGAGCATGGTTCGACCCACTTCGCTGCGCGGCGTCCTCGTTGCTGTCGCGCTCGGAGCGGTGGTGGCGACGGCCGGTGCGTGCTCGTCCAGCGCGCCGGGCGGCGGCAAGCTGACGTCCGTGTTCGGCGTCAAGGCGGGCGAGTGCTTCCTGCCGCCGCAGAAGATCCAGGCCGAGCTGACCAAGCTCAACAAGGTCGCCTGCACCCGGGCTCACACCCAGGAGGCTTACGCCGTTGTCGGCTACAAAGCCGCCGGCAGCACGGCGACGACCGACTTCCCCGGCGATGCAGCGCTGAAGACGTTCGCCGACGGAACCTGCGCGCAGCGCTTCGCCGGCTATGTGGGTCGCGACTATCAGGACTCGTCGCTGTTCTTCACCTACCTGCTGCCCTCCGCGCGAGGTTGGCAGCAGGGACACGACCGCAAAGTCATCTGCTTCGTCACGACCACCGGCAAGCTGCTGCGCCGGTCGGTCAAGGGCGCCAACATCTGATCGGGGCATGACATGGGCGGACCCAACGTCGTCAGCACGGCGATGCTCACCTGCACGTTCGGCATGGCTCCGTCGACGCTGAACGTCCTGCCTCTCAACCGGGTGACGATCGAAGGCCGGCCGGCGGCGACGATCCAGGACCATCTGCCGATCGTCAACATCGCGCCGTTCGGCATGTGCATGTCGCTCGCCAACCCGACGGTGGCCGCAGCGACCGCAGCGGCACTAGGAGTGCTGACGCCGATGCCGTGCATCCCGGCGACGACCACGCCGTGGACGCCGATGGCGCCCACGAAGATGATCGGCAACCAGCCCGTCCTGACCGCCGGCAGCCAGTGCATCTGCAACTGGGGGGGCGTCATCGCGATCAGCATGCCCGGGGCCATGCGGACCACGACCAACTGACCAATCCGCACCGTATCGACGGTTATCCGTAAAGGTCGCCGGACGAGTTTGGGGAAAGCGGTCACGCACCGTTGCGGACAGGTCTAGCGTCCGGAACAAGCCGCCGAGGGGGCGGACAACTTGCCGCGCGGCAGTCACCGAAGGGAGTGGTGCGGGTGCCTACCTACACCGCGCCGGGCGTCTACGTCGAGGAAGTCCCGTCATCGCAGAAGGTGCTGTCGGCTGCTCCAACGGCCATCGCCGCCTTCGTCGGTTTCACGGAGCGTGCCCCGACCGACGACCCCAACGACCCCGAGGGCCTCGCCCCTCGTCTGGTCACCAGCTGGACGCAGTTCGAGCAGCTCTACGGCAGCTTCACTGCTGGTTGCATGCTCCCGCTGTCGGTTTACGGGTATTTCCAGAATGGCGGCAGCATTGCCTACATCTGCCGCATTCCCAACGCAAAGCCGGCGGGTGAACCGTCGCGCGCCGCGCTGCCGGCCGCCGACCGCGCGCTGGGCCAGCCACTCGTCGTCACGAGCGTCGAGCCGGACGCCGACATCACCGTCGTGGTCGAGAACGTCGACCCGGGTGACAACACGGACGCCGAAGGTCCTGCGCCGTTCACGCTGCGCATCGTCGAGAACGGCGAAGAGGTCGAGTCCTTCCCGGGCCTGACGCTCGGCGCCAAGGACGACACCAATGCTGCCAAGGTCGTCAACGCGACCTCGACGCGGGTCAAGGTCGAGGTCGTCCTCGACGCGGGTGCCGACCTCTCCTCGGTCATCGAGGTGCTCAAGCCCGGTGCGTTCAGCCTCGAAAAGGCTGCGCCGCTCCCGGTGCCGGTCAACGGTCGTCAGTTCGCGGGCTCGGAGTCGGCGCGCGCCGGCATCAACGGCCTCGCGATCGCCGACGACGTGACCATGGTCATCGTCCCCGACCTGGTCACCGCCGCCCGCAAGGACGACGGCACGATCGACCTGGGTCTCTGGAAGGCTGTTCAGACCTCGCTCATCTCGCACTGCGAGCTCCAGGCCAACCGCATGGCCATCCTCGACGCGCCTCCCGGCATGACGCCGCAGCAGATCAAGGAATGGCGGAGCGACACGGCGATGTACGACTCGGCGTTCGCGGCGCTCTACTACCCGTGGATCAAGGTCGAGAACCCGATCGGCGTCAATGGCGACCGCGAGGTCTTCATCCCGCCGTCCGGCCACATCGCCGGCGTCTGGGCGCGCACGGACGAGTCACGCGGCGTGTGGAAGGCACCTGCCAACGACACGATTCGTGGCTGCCTGGACGTCGAGCGCTCGATCACGCAGAACGAGCAGGGTCTGCTCAACCCGAGCGGCATCAACTGCATCCGCCCGTTCGGCACCCGTGGCATCCGGATCTGGGGTGCA